>DUYW01000149.1 GCA_013349825.1 Gammaproteobacteria bacterium
TTATCACCACTCATTGTAACCAATGGGGGCCAGACACGCTTCTAATTTTGGCCTGTGTAGCCTGTAATTCAACTCAGTTGGGGAGTTTTGCAATTACCTCAAGTGTATTGAAAATTTGCCGCTATACCCTAAGATACTAAGATGATCCACAAAACAAAATAGGGAATAAACCGATGGATACCGGACTATCAATGCCACAGCCTACGCAGCCAACTGCACCTACACCTCCAGCCGGAGGAAACATAGAGAATCGTCAACCACCTGCTGCACCAGCACCTCCTGCAGCACCTACACCTGAAAGCAGTGATAGTCTTGTGGATGTCTATGCGTAACCCGTGATCTTGGCGATAAATTTGCTCAGTTTTTCTAACGAAGAAACCCCTGAATAAGTCCAGGCAATTTAAATCGCGCCCAGAGTACCCAGACTTATTCAGAGGTTCCTAAACTTTGCAGTTGTGTAATAAAATACAACAAAAGCATGGACATAAGATTAGCAACAAACTTGGATCGTGACGATATCCGCAACATCCATTTAAGCGTCTTCCCTGAAGGTGAGAGGGAGATTGTCTCAAACCTTGCTATCCGTCTGCTTTCCGAAGAGACAACACCTCAAACGATCTCTCTGGTTGCTGAGGCCGATGGTGCTGTAGTGGGTCACATCGCCTTTAGCCCGGTAACGATTAAGTACAATAAAGTCTGGAAGGGCTATATCCTGGCTCCGCTCGCTGTTAAGCCCGAATATCAAAAGCGTCAGATTGGTTCAAAACTGATCGAAAGCGGTCTGGAGCAGTTATCAACCATGGGCGTTCACGCTCTTTTCGTTTATGGCGACCCAAAATATTACGGCAAGTTTGGTTTCAACGCCGAACTTGCCTCCAGCTATTCACCACCTTACGAACTTCAGTATCCTTTTGGCTGGCAAGCCATGACTCTGAACAAAGGCATTTCTACAGAATCAACTGTACAAATATCATGCGTAGACCCGCTGAATGATGCAACGTTATGGTAACGATACTGAGGGGCTACTTCAGCTTATCCCGCAAGATTTGATTAACCTGCCCCGGATTGGCCTGACCTTTTGAGACTTTCATCACCTGCCCCACAAAGAAGCCCATCAGCTGCTCTTTACCGGCCTTGAACTGCTCGACCTGTGCAGGGTTGGCGGCAATCACTTCATCAATCAAGGACTCAATCGCACCACTGTCGGTGATCTGTTTCAGCCCTTTCTTCTCGATGACAGTATCTGCATCCCCCTCTCCGCTCCACATTGCTTCAAAGACCTGCTTGGCGATTTTTCCAGAAATGGTGTTATCGGAGATACGTTTTATCATCCCGCCCAACATTTCGGCAGTTACCGGGGAGTCTGATAGCTTTGTATTCTCTTTATTGAGTGCCGCTGAGAGCTCTCCCATCACCCAGTTGGCGGCAATTTTATTCTCACCGCCAGCCGCTTCGGCCACAGCTTCGAAGTAGGCCGCCAATTCACGGCTACCGGTCAGCACATTCGCATCATAAGCACTTAACCCCAGATGGGTGATAAAGCGGTGTTTTTTCTCGTTGGGCAGTTCTGGCAGCTCTTTGCGAACCTCTTCGATATAGGCCTCGTCGATTACCAATGGCAACAGGTCCGGATCAGGGAAGTAACGGTAGTCGTTGGCCTCCTCTTTGGAGCGCATGGAGCGGGTTTCACCCTTGTCAACGTCATAGAGACGGGTCTCTTGAACTACTTTGCCGCCATCTTCCAGAATATCCATCTGGCGATCAAACTCAAAGGCAATCGCCTTCTCCATAAAGCGGAAGGAGTTGAGATTCTTGATCTCGGCACGGGTACCAAACTCTTCCTGGCCTTGTGGACGCAGGGAGATATTGACATCCATGCGGAAGGAGCCCTCCTGCATATTGCCGTCACAAATTTCCAGATATTGCACCAGTGAATGGATCTTCTTGGCGTAGGCAATTGCTTCAGCCGCTGAACGGATATCTGGCTCAGAGACGATCTCCAGCAGCGGAGTTCCTGCACGGTTGAGATCGATACCACTCATGCCGTGGTAATCCTCATGCAGCGATTTACCGGCATCCTCTTCGAGATGGGCACGAGTCACGCCAATCATTTTTGTACTACCGTCTTCCAGATCAATCTCCAGCTCTCCCACACCAACCACGGGCAGCTCAAACTGGCTGATCTGATAGCCCTTGGGCAGATCGGGGTAGAAGTAGTTCTTTCTTGCGAAGACAGAGGTGCGTGCTACCTCGGCATCAATCGCCAGACCAAACTTGGTCGCCATCCGTACCGCCTGCTTGTTCAGCACCGGCAGTACGCCGGGCATACCCAGGTCAATAGCACACGCCTGTGTGTTTGGCTCTGCGCCGAACGCAGTAGAGGCGGGTGAGAAGATTTTTGTCTTTGTTGCGAGCTGTGCGTGGATCTCCAGCCCGATCACCATTTCCCATTCCATTATTCGATCCTCTTATTCAATTCCAGCGGGTGCTTGTCTATGCCAATCGGTGACTGACTGATACTGATGAGCCAAATTTAACAGCTTGGACTCATCAAAATGGTTACCAATCAACTGCAGACCGACCGGCATGTTGTCACTAAAGCCTGCGGGGATGGACATCCCCGGCAGCCCTGCAAGATTGACTGCAATGGTGTAGATATCCGAAAGGTACATCGATACCGGATCATCTGCCTTCTCACCTTTGCGAAATGCG
Organism: Gammaproteobacteria bacterium; assembly: GCA_013349825.1. GTDB lineage: Bacteria > Pseudomonadota > Gammaproteobacteria > Thiopontia. The sequence continues at coordinate 2,713 of DUYW01000149.1, forward strand.
GTATTCGGAGTCACTGGCCCCATAATCACGTCAACTTTGCTGAAGGCATTACTGAAGTCTTCGCTAATCAGACGGCGCAGACGCTGTGCCTTGAGATAGTAGGCATCGTAGTAACCGGCTGAGAGTGTATAGGCACCGATCATGATGCGGCGCTTCACTTCATCACCAAAGCCCTCACCACGTGAGCGTTTGTAGAGGTCTTCCAGATCTTTTGGATCATCACAGCGGTGGCCATAACGGACCCCGTCATAGCGGGAGAGGTTGGATGAGCACTCTGCGGGGGCCACTACATAATAGGTCGGTACGGCCAGATTAGTATTAGGCAGATCGATATCGATCACCTCGGCCCCCATCTTTCGATACTCAGTGATCGCATCCTGCACCACATTTTCAACCCCACCTTCAAGCCCTTCACTGAAGTACTCTCTGGGGATGCCGATCTTCACCCCTTTGAGGGAGTCATTGAGGTTGGCGCTATAGTCCGGGACATCACGCTCAATACTGGTGGAGTCTTTAGGATCAAAACCTGCCATCTCATTGAGCAGCAGCGCCGCATCCTCTGCACTCTGCGCCATCGGTCCACCTTGATCGAGACTGGAAGCAAAGGCAATCATGCCCCAACGAGAGACACGACCATAGGTCGGTTTAAGCCCGGTAATACCACACAGCGCTGCCGGCTGACGAATGGAACCACCGGTATCGGTACCAGTCGCAATGGGTGTCAGTCGTGCTGCTACCGCTGCTGCAGAGCCGCCAGACGACCCACCCGGTACGTAGTCGGTATCCCATGGATTACTGACCGCACCGTAATAACTGGTCTCATTGGAGGAGCCCATTGCAAACTCATCCATATTCGTCTTACCCAACATCACCATTCCGGCATTGGAGACCTGCTCGACTACAGTGGCATTGTAGGGGGCGATAAAGTTATCCAGCATTTTAGAGCCACAAGAGGTACGCACTCCCTGTGTACAGAAGATATCTTTATGTGCCATCGGCAGACCGGTCAGTGGACCCGCTGTTCCGGCTGCAATCTTCTGATCGGCTGCTGCGGCCTGTTTTAACGCAACCTCTTGTGTAACGGATATGAAGCTGTTCAAACCGCCATCGAGTCGTTCGATTCGATCCAGATAGTATTGGGTCAGCTCTACGCTGGAGATCTCTTTCTGCGCTATCAACGCAGAGAGTTCTGCTAATGTTTTTTCTTTCATTTTACTTGGGTTACCGCTTATTTTAATTCGTAACTTGTGGTTGTAGCTGTACGGAAATAACTGTACAGAAATGCACTGTGTAGTAGCTGCTACTCAATCACCTTGGGGACCAGAAACAGACCCGCATCAGTCTGGGGGGCGTTCGATTGCAGCAGTTCGCGCTGATTCTCTTCGGTTACCACATCTTCACGCAGTCGCTGGTTCGCATCGTGCGGGTGAGCCAATGGTTCAATCCCATCCGTATCCACTGCGCTCATCTGATCAACCAGATCGAGAATCCCCGAGAGATCCTCAGCGTAGCCGGGAATGGCTGACTCATCAATGGCCAGCCGTGCAAGGTGGGCAATCTTCTCAACATCCTGTTTTTCTAGTGACATTTTTGCTCTCGATTGTGTTTATTCTGTGCACAGAAATTCATGCTATCCGTCTGATAAAACGCAGTAAATTATCACAGAGTGAGGCTGTAAGGCTACAACAATAGTGTCTATTCCGTGTCTTCCTCTCTGTTCCTGTTGCCCCTGTCTGATGCTACTGTTAAAGTTCGTCGTCGTTTTCAGCAACAACCTCTCATTAATTAAGGAAAAAAGATGTTTGGACGCCTGTTTGGAATGTTTTCCAATGATCTATCTATTGACCTTGGGACCGCAAACACATTGGTCTATGTACGCAACCAGGGAATCATTTTGAATGAACCCTCCGTGGTGGCCATTCGTGAAGAGGGGCGTGGCAACAAAACAATCACAGCAGTCGGTGCTGAAGCGAAACGGATGCTGGGGCGTACTCCGGGAAACATCACCGCAATCCGCCCACTGAAAGATGGTGTGATTGCCGATTTCAACATCACTGAGAAGATGCTGCAGTACTTTATCCATAAAGTACATGAAAACCGTTTTTTCAAACCGAGCCCGCGTGTTTTGGTCTGCGTCCCTTGTGGCGCAACCCAGGTAGAGCGCCGAGCCATTAAAGAGTCTGCCGAGGGTGCAGGTGCACGTGAAGTTCATCTGATTGAGGAGCCCATGGCTGCCGCAATCGGTGCCGGACTTCCGGTTGAACAGCCGGGCGGCTCAATGGTAGTAGATATTGGTGGTGGCACCACAGAGGTGGCGATCATCTCTCTGGCGGGTGTGGTCTATTCTGCATCGGTCCGTGTTGGTGGAGACCGCTTTGATGAGGCCATTGTCAGCTACGTAAAACGTAACTATGGCAGCCTGATTGGTGAAGCCACTGCCGAGCGCATCAAGATGGAGATTGGAAGCGCTTTTCCGGGCGATGAAATTAACGAAATTGAGGTTCGTGGACGTAATCTGGCCGAGGGAATTCCCCGCGCCTTCACCGTCAACAGCAATGAGATTCTGGAGTCACTTCAAGAGCCTCTCTCTGAGATCATTCGTGCAGTACGTGATGCATTGGAGCGTACACCGCCTGAATTGGCCGGTGACATCTCCGAACGAGGCATGGTACTGACCGGTGGTGGTGCCCTGTTAAGAGACCTGGACCGACTACTGACCGAAGAGACCGGCCTGCCGGTGACGGTTGCAGAAGATCCTTTGACCTGTGTCGCCCGTGGTGGAGGTCGTGCGCTGGAGTTGATGGATGAGATCGGTGTAGCCTCCTTTCTCAGCGAATAACCTTCAGTGAACAATCCTCTGTGGGCAGTATTGAGAAGCACTCTTTAAAGAAGCACCCTTTAAAGCAGTATTCTTCGAAATAGTACTCTTTTTATTTATACACCTAAAGCTACACCACCATTGTCTGCCAACAACACCTCTCAGGGATCCATCTTTCGAAAGGGGGATACTCTCACTCTGAAACTGGTGATCGTCACCCTACTGTCACTGGTGCTGATCGCCACCGATCACCGCTTACACAAGTCCTATCAGTTCAGAAGCTGGATCGAAAGCGTGCTGCTACCGGCACAGCAGCTCATTAACTTCCCCAATATCTTCTCCCTTTGGATACTAGAGGGGGTACGCTCGTATGAGACACTACAGGAGGAGAACGCCAGCCTCCGCAAACGTAACCTGTTACTACTCCATCAACTGCAGAAGCAGGAGGCGATTGAGTCTGAAAATAGCCGCCTACGAAAGTTACTCAACGCCTCATTTATCTTTGGTACAGTACAGAAGGATGACAAGGTGCGTCTGGCCGAGATTATTGCGGTAGATCTGGATGCCTTCAGCCAGGAAGTGGTCCTCAATAAGGGGGAGAGCGATGGGGTCTATGTTGGACAACCCCTGATGGATGCGACCGGCGTTATGGGGCAAATTGTACGTACCACCCCCTATTCCAGCACTGCACTGTTGCTCTCCTCTCCGCGCCACTCGATACCGGTACAGAGCCGTAGAAATGGCCTGCGTTCAATTGCTATCGGAAGCGGTCACTCCAACCGTCTCAAGCTCCGCTTTGTTCCGACCGAAAGTGATCTAATTCCGGGAGACACCCTGATCACCTCCGGCCTGGGGGGACGTTTCCCCTACGGCTATCCGGTAGGGATTGTCCACTCGGTTGATGCTCAGGAAGAGGCCCATTTTGCCGAGGTAATCTTGACCCCGACCGCACAACTGGAGCGCAGCCGGGAAGTGTTGCTGGTGTGGCCCGACACCGCGCTTACCAAGAGAGCCTCACCAACCTCCAACAGCCCAGAGGTTGCAACACCATAATGAGCCGACTGATCAAACCTGAATGGGGCCGATTCACTTTATTGTTAACCATCGCCGCTGCTCTCACCATTATCCCGCTGCCTGAATCGCTGCGCCCTTATCGTCCGCACTGGATGCTGCTGGCCCTGTTCTATCTGGGTACCTACCTCCCCGCTCAGACGGGGATTATCCGTAGCTGGCTGCTGGGCATTCTGATCGACGCGATCAGTGGCTCCCTGCTCGGAATTCATGCCATCACCTATGCCTTTACCTCTTATATAACCCTACAGTTTCACCTCCGCCTGCGACTCTATGCGATGGTCCAGCAGATGCTGGTCATTACACTGCTTCTCTGTGTCAATTTAACCATTGAGTTTCTGATCCGAAGTGCAACCGAAGGTATGCCCGATACTACACTTTTCTGGGCACCAATACTGACCACCCCACTACTCTGGCCTCTGTTTTTTATACACAAAGGGTGGCGCCCGCAATCCCCTCACAGCCGATGATACCTGCACTCAAAAACCACCACTTTGAGTCACGGCTGTTCCGTTTCAGGGTCCTTTTGGCTGCCGGATTTGTGCTGTTGATGGTTGGGGTTCTGACCCTTCGTATGGTCAATCTGCAGATTTTTCAGCATGAGCACTACTCTACCCTCTCCGATGATAACCGTGTTCACACCATCTCCATCGCTCCTCAACGGGGAAGGATCTATGACCGCAACGGTGTTTTGTTAGCCAACAACCACACCACCTTCCGTCTTGAAATTACTCCGATGCAGGTGGAGGATATGGATGAGACCCTGGAGCGGCTCTCTAAAATCATCTCTTTCAGTGAGGAAGATCTGGAGCGTTTCCAGCGCGAACGTAAACGCTCTCGCCGCTTCAGTGCCGTACCACTGCGTTTCTCACTCAACCCGGAGGAGGTCGCCCGCTTTGAGGTCAATCGTCACCAGTTTCCGGGGGTCGCCATTCAGGATTACCAGTCCCGCCA
>DUYW01000245.1 GCA_013349825.1 Gammaproteobacteria bacterium
TGGAGTCAAATAATGAGAACAACTCTTGATCTACCTGAAAATTTACTTCGTGTTGCAATGAGAGCAACCAATATCAGCACCAAAACTGCTGTTATTATAAGAGCGCTTGAAGATTTAGTGAGGAAGTCAGAAATTCAAGACCTAAAGAAATATAGAGGAAAAATTAATTTAGATATCGACATAGATCACATTAGGGATCGTAATTAATGGATGTCTTGGTAGATACCTCTGTATGGATTGACTATTTCAAAGGTGGATCTAGCTCAAATAATTTAGATTTTTTGATTGATGACAACTTAATTGTTATAAATGAAGTTGTCTTAGCTGAATTAATTCCATACTTGAAAATTAAAAAGCATACAAACGTAATTAAACTGCTTAATGAAATAAATAAGATCTCGTTAAATATTGATTGGGATAAAATAATTGAGTATCAAGTTAAATGTTTGAGGAGTGGTGCAAATGGCGCGGGAATTCCAGATTTGATTATTGCTCAAAACGCTCTACAAAATGATTGTAGGGTATATTCTCTTGACAGACATTTTCGCTTACTAAGTGAAGTATTGGGAGTCAAGTTGCTTAAAGTGGGCTAATCGGGTAAGGGCCGGTCTTTACCTGGCCCTCTCCACAACACCCTGCATGCGGGTCCGCACAGGCTTCTTGGACAAGCACGATTCATTTTGTTGTAAGAGAAAGCTGGCTTGAGGTTCTTTTCAGGTAATCTTTGTTACTTTACCAATCTTTATATTGACCAATAGATCAATTTCTCCTATATTCTTGGTTATAAATACAAATATTGACCCATAGATCAATGAGAAAAAAAATAACAGGGCTGATCAATACGATCATATCCGAAGGAAAAGACAAGGGATTCTCCCAAAAAGAGATCGCTCAGGAAGGGGGAGGCATTACCCCTGAATGGCTGAGCCGTTCAAAGCGTAGAGGTGATATCAGTGCAGTTGCTCTTCTGAGAATGGCTGACTTTGTAGGGCTTGAGCTTACACTGAAACACAAAGATCGGACAAAAGCAGCAAGGTTAAAAGGAAGCCAAGCTGTTCAACAGGGCCGGTTGTTCAAGATAGGCGAGCAAGATGCCTAAGGTGATGCTCCATGCTGTCATCTGGACCAGAGTATCTGGTACCCCTCAAAAAATGGGAAACCTGGTGTTAGACCAAGAAGAGATATCTTTTACTTACACGGAAGCGTACATCCAATCTGGATTACCTGGTTTTTCACTACTTGGGGACCCTCAATTTTGGGAAGGGGTCTCTGTGACTTATCCAGTGAGTGAGAGAATTCGTTTTTTTCCACGATTGATCTCTCTGTTGCCTGGCAACGGGCCCAGAAACCTTCAGAGAAAACACTACCTCAGTATCTTGAGGCATCTACTTGGAAAAGAGCCCCCTGAGAGTATTGAAACTGAGTGGAGGCTGCTTTCTATGGCAGGGCATGGTGGTATAGGCCATGTAGATGTGTTCGAGGATGACCAGGCTGCACTGGACTACTATGGACGCAAAAGAAGCGACATTGTATACACCGGTAAACAGCGCTCACAGATATGGATGAGTCTAAAGCGCGATGTACTTGATGAGGGTGAGGTTACCCATTCAGAGGTTATTGATGAGCTGATCGGTCCCACCCCCTCTGTCAATGGAATGATATCCAAGCTTCTGGTATCCATTGATGATGATAAAAAGAATTTGGTTATTCACCCTTCTGACAGTGAAGGTAAGCGTAACGTTGTTCTCAAGATAGAACCCCCAGAATACAGAGGGGTGCTTGATCTGGAGGCACTCTGTCTCGACCTTCACAGAGATCCTGCCCTCGGTTTTGAAGTCCCTTGGTTTTATCGCTATGACGATCCAGACAGTGCGTTGAAATTTCTTGCTATTGAGCGGTTTGATGTTGAAGATGATCGCCCTGTGCCTCTTGAGTCGCTCTTATCTATTATCGCAACAGGCAATACAGCTATTCGAGAGAGTGGGGATATTATGTTGGAAGATATTCCTGGAATTATGGACACACTTTCGGAGTATGTGATTTTAGATTCCGGCATCAATCTTGAGCTCTACCGCCGCTTTCTAATGGCCCTGCTCACGGGTAATGGTGATTTACACCTTGAGAACTTGAGTCTGTTGGGTGGAGTATCAGACTGCAAGCTCTCTCCTGTCTATGATCCGGCCCCTATGCGAGCATGGCCAAGGCACAATCTGGTGAGTGCTATTTCATTTGATCGAGAGGAGTACCATTCAAATGGTGAGTTCTTTATTGCCTTTGGAAAGCGGTTTGATTTAACAAAAAAAGAGATCCGAGAGAGTATCAATGCCGTTGTCACGGCTACCCATGAGTACCCTATCCAGCTCAGAAAACTCATTGCGGTCCCACCGGCACAGGTTGATCGTCTGCTGGCCATTTATAAGCAAGAAAAAAGTGGTCTGCTCACCGCCCTAAAGAAGCTGTGAACCATTATTTATACTATTCATTCACCCCTTTTTCAGCTCTCTTTTACCCAGTCAACTCTTTAACTGATTAACATCACGCACCGCCCCACGCGCTGCACTGGTGGTCATCGCTGCATAGGCTCGCAGTGCCGCAGTTACAGGGCGATCACGATCTACCGGTTTCCATGCTGCCTCCCCCTTTGACTCCATCACACTGCGGCGTTTTGCCATCTCATCATCAGCAATTGCCACTTTGATAGTGCGGTTAGGAATACTAATTTCAATGGTATCCCCCTCCTCTATCAGGCCGATTGCCCCCCCCTCTGCCGCTTCTGGTGAGGCGTGTCCAATCGACAAACCTGAAGTTCCACCTGAGAAACGCCCATCGGTAATCAAGGCACACGCCTTGCCCAGCCCTTTGGATTTGAGGTAGCTGGTGGGATAGAGCATCTCCTGCATACCCGGTCCACCACGCGGCCCTTCATAGCGGATAATCAACACCTCTCCGGCTTTGATTTGATCTTTTAGGATTGCATCGACGGCATCATCCTGGCTCTCAAAAATCCGGGCGGGGCCGCTGAAGTCGAGAATCGACTCATCGACACCAGCCGTCTTGACGATACAGCCATCTTCTGCAATGTTGCCGTAGAGCACTGCCAGTCCACCATCTTGGCTGTAGGCGTGAGCACTATCACGAATACAGCCGTTATGGCGGTCCCGATCCAGCGCATCAAAGCGCTTATTTTGGCTGAATGCGGTCTGGGTTGGTACATTACCTGGTGCCGCCTTGTAAAACTGTTCCACATCGCTATCTTGTGTATGGAGAATATCCCAGCGATTGAGCGCCTCGCCCAACGTCCTGGCATGCACCGTACCCTGTAGCGGATGGACCAGCCCTTGACGCTCCAGCTCACCCAGAATGGCCATCACCCCACCGGCACGGTGTACATCTTCCATATGGTAATCGGGAATTGATGGTGCCACCTTACAGAGGTGAGGCACCTTGCGAGACATACGATCCATATCCTCCATGGTGAAGTTGACCTCTGCCTCTTCAGCCGCTGCCAACAGGTGGAGTACCGTATTGGTCGACCCCCCCATTGCGATATCCAGCGCCATCGCATTTTCAAAAGATTTGAAGGTGGCAATCGAACGGGGCAGCACCGAATCATCATCCTGCTCATAATAGCGACGTGCCAGACCAACAATAGCTCGGCCCGCTTCGAGGAACAGCTCTTTACGGTCTGCATGGGTTGCCAGCAGTGAACCATTCCCGGGCAGTGACAGCCCTAATGCCTCAGTCAGGCAGTTCATCGAGTTGGCGGTAAACATCCCGGAACAGGAGCCACAGGTTGGACACGCCGAGCGCTCCATCTCCATCACATCCTCATCAGAGACACTGTCATCTGCCGCAGAGACCATCGCATCCACCAGGTCAAGGTGAACCTCTTTGCCCTGTAGCCGGGTTTTGCCCGACTCCATCGGTCCACCAGAGACAAAGATAACCGGAATATTGAGCCGTAGTGAGGCGTTCAACATTCCGGGGGTGATCTTGTCACAGTTGGAGATACAGACAATGGCGTCAGCACAGTGGGCATTGACCATATACTCCACCGAGTCGGCAATAATCTCACGTGACGGGAGACTGTAGAGCATTCCCCCGTGCCCCATCGCGATACCATCATCGACCGCGATGGTATTAAATTCCTTGGCCACCCCCCCCGCCTTCTCAATTTCACGTGCCACCAACTGCCCCATATCTTTGAGGTGGACATGACCCGGCACAAACTGGGTAAAGGAGTTGGCAATCGCGATGATCGGTTTGTCAAAATCCTCATCTTTCATACCGGTTGCGCGCCACAAAGAGCGTGCTCCGGCCATATTTCTGCCATGAGTGGTGGTTCTGGAACGATATTCAGGCATCTGTGGGACTCCTGTGTTTGTCTGGTAAAATGGGGTGAATCAAACCGAAGAGTATAACCTTCCCGCTCTGGTGAACACAGCCCAGAGAGCAGACAAATGAGCCAAAAACTGATCAACCCTCCCACCAACCACCTTCCCAATGTCGGACTATTACGCCGCCTGTTTGCAATCTTCTACGATAGTCTGCTACTGCTTGCGCTGCTCTTTGTTGCTGCCGCTCTAGGCACTCTGTTTACCGATGGTGAGGCGACTGACCCCGGCAATCCGTTAATGAGCACCTGGCTCTTCTTTGTCTCCTTTTTCTACTTCGCTTGGCCCTGGATGAATACGGGTCAAACCTTGGGGATGAAGACCTGGCGCATCCGCCTGGAGCGGATCGATGGTAAACCACTCACTCTGTGGCATCTGCTGTTGCGTTTTATCACTGCCATCCCCTCGATTGGAATTGCCGGACTGGGGCTATTGTGGATGTTGATCGACAAAGATCAACTGGCACTGCATGATAAATTTTCTGAGACCCGTCTGGTCGACATCAAGCAGATCAAAACATGAATAGGCTTACAAAAAATGGACAACGACTGGTGGCATTCGGTGCCATCAACGCCTTTCTTGCCGTTGCGCTGGGGGCCTTCGGCGCTCATGGCCTGCAAGATATTCTCACCCCGAATGCATTACAGACCTGGCATACCGGGGTTGACTACCACGGTTTCCATGCCTTGGGGTTGATACTGGTTGGTCAACTGGCGACCACAACAAATCAAGTGACACGCGCAGGCTGGTGGCTACTGGCGGGCATCACCCTCTTCTCGGGCAGTCTATACCTGCTCGCACTCAGCGGCATCAAGCCCCTGGGAATAGTCACCCCCTTCGGTGGTCTCTGCTTTCTGATTGGCTGGTTTCTACTGGCACGCGCCCTACTCAAACAGTCTGACCACACGCAAGAGCAGCCAGAGAAATCCTTATGATTGACCCCATCTTTGTTTCTGAACTGTCCACACTTCAGGACCTCGACTCTACGGAGGCATTCAGAGAGTGCAGCTCAGGCACAGGAGCCATAAGATGAAGATCTGGGTCGACGCCGATGCCTGTCCCGTCGTGGTCAAAGAGATTCTGTTTCGGGTTGCCGACAGGACCAAGCTGCCGGTTACACTGGTTGCAAACCAGCCGATCCGCATTCCCCGCTCTCCCAATATCTCCTTTCTACAGGTCTCCTCCGGTTTTGATGTGGCCGACAACGAAATTGTAAAACGGATGGAGGCTGGAGATCTGGTGGTGACTGCCGACATCCCTCTGGCTTCTGATGCGATTGAGAAGGGTGGGCAGGCGATCAGCCCGCGTGGCGAACACTACACACAAAGCAACATCAAACAACGGCTGAGTATGCGAGACTTTATGGATACTCTACGATCCAGCGGTGTTGATACTGGAGGCCCTGCCGCATTGAATCAGAATGACCGACAAGCCTTTGCCAATCTGCTCGATAAATTGGTCACCCGTTATCTTGCCAGAAGAAAGTAAATAGGTAACTATTCAGCTCACCTAAAGCAGACGAACCGTAAACTTCCGCCCCTTAATCTTCCCTTTCTTCAGTCGGTTGCTTGCCCGACCGGCCTGATCTCGCACAATCGCCACATAACTCTGTCGCTCATAGAGGTCAATTTTACCCACTGCTTTACCGGCAATCCCGGCATCTCCGGTCAAGGCTCCCAGCAAATCTCCCGGACGCACTTTATCCTTTTTTCCGCCCCCAATCACCAATGTGCTGTTTTTCGCCTGTAACGAAAAATCTCCTGTTGCTGGCAATCGACTCGCCAATTCAAAGTGACGAATTCCATTTTGGTAGGCCTCTGCCGCCAACGCCTCTCGCCCGGACACCAACGTTACCGACACTCCACTCTCACCGGCTCTCCCCGTTCGACCGATGCGGTGGGTATAGGTCGCCTCGTCATGTGGCAGATCATAGTTGATCACCATTCCTAAAGCTTTTATATCCAATCCGCGTGCTGCCACATCCGTTGCCACCAGAACTGCACAACTCCCATTGGCAAACTGCACCAACACATCAGTCCGTTGAATCTGCTCCAGATCACCATGGATTGCCAGGGCATCTACCCCCTGCTTGCGCAACACCTCTGTAATCTCTCTTGCACCCTGTTTGGTATTACTGAACACCATCGCATTTTCTGGCTTGTGGTGTGCCAGCGCCTGTACTAACGCAGCACTCTTCTGTTTGGGGGGCACCTCATAGAAGTACTCCTCAATCTGATTCGCGACCTCACGACTCTGGGTTTCAATTTGTATCGCGTTACGCTGTACTGAACGACTTAACTGTTCGATCTCCTGCGGGTAGGTTGCAGAGAAGAGTAGTGTTTGTCGTTGGCTGGGCGCATAAGAGATCACCTTCTCAATCTCTTCAATAAAGCCCATATCCAACATTCGGTCTGCCTCATCCAATACCAGAGTCTGCAGGTTTTTGAGGACCAACGAGCCCTTCTCCAGATGCTTCAAGACCCGACCGGGTGTACCGACCACAACATGTACACCGTGACGCAGTGAATCCAGCTGGGGGCCAAAAGGGAGGCCTCCAGAGAGCGTCAGAATCTTGGTGTTATCACTCATGCGCGCCAGACGTCGCAACTCTTTCGCCACCTGATCGGCCAGCTCACGAGTTGGGCAAAGCACCAGCGCCTGCACCCGAAACCGCTTACTCTCCAATTGATGTAACAACCCCAAACCAAAAGCAGCGGTCTTTCCACTACCCGTTTTGGCCTGTGCAATCACATCTCGACCCTGCAAAATATCCGGCAAACTCTCTGCCTGAATCGGGGTCATTTGAACCATCCCCAACTCACCCAGATTATGTAAAGTAGTTTCTGAGAGTGGCAAGCATGAAAAATTCGAGTCGATCATAATGGGGGCAGGCCTGCTTAATTGTCTTTATTTTCTGTAGTGAGAATCAACTCTACGCTATTTTTCGTAGATTCTGATCTTTCACTAATTTTACCTCTAAAAGGTTTCAACTGTCGGTTTAAGTGGTCGGCAACCTTTCACAAGTACTCCAATCCCATCTTTTCAAGCATATTGACAAACAACATTAAACTCACTA
>DUYW01000137.1 GCA_013349825.1 Gammaproteobacteria bacterium
TCAGCATAAAGCCCTTTCTTGCGGCAATACTCGGAAAGCTCCTGCTCATTCAAGGCTGCAGTCTCAATAACAACCGCCAACTTGTCTTGGCCACTCCAATTCTCTGGGTTTGATGGATCTGCAGGCACGGCTATTCCCTCTCTCTGATACTGTTTTTTCCAAGTATACAGGGTAGGTCCACAGACACCGGTCTCGCGACTGATCTGAGCGACTGATTGGGAATTTGGTGGCATCATTTTCTGTACGATCTTCTCTTTGAATTCTTCACTATATTTTGGCACTTGCTCATTACTTTCCGCCCCCTGAAAAGTTAAGTTTACTGATTCAACTCACCGGACATCTATCCTGACACAGGGGGGTGTGGTGTATTGCATGGTGGTGATACCGAAATGAATCCCGTTAATTGGACTGGGTCGTTGGATGCTATAGAGGGATGTGCTTCTCTATGAATCAATCCTTGTTGTTCGAGTACAAGGTCGGAGTACTAGCTTACCAGAGTCGTAGAGACTTTTTTAAAGTGCGAGACAACGTGTATTCCAGCAGTGCGATCCAAGAGAGTCGGGAAGAGCTGAAACAGCTGAAACAGCTGAAACAGCACCGTCAGGGTACTGTCAGCATATTCCGGTTGAGGTTATATCACGTCTCAGAACTCTCCAATTGAACCCGCATGCATTATTTCTCCAACTCTCTGTACAACACTGCCAGCTAACTTCTGTAAATCAGGTGGGAGTTTCTGTATAACATTACTGAAGTCCAGTGTCATAATCTTCCTGTCAATTACGGTCACTCTGCAGGGGACATATACAGAGAGTGTAGGATCAAAACGCAGCAATACCTCCGCAATAGATGGGGCGCATAACTCAAGAGAAGTGACATATTTCGAGTTGTGAACGGCCACAACGACCAAGTTTAATTCACCCGCTTTACTGATCATTGCTTCAATAGCCTCTTCTTCACTGACATCTGCTGCAATCTCCAGCGCAATGACTGGTTGTTGCCTTGGTTCACTAGTAGCTGAACCCGGATTATCGGCGAACACTGTTAAAGGGCTGAGCGTGAAGAGCAAAATTACTGCAACAATATTTCTAATCATATTCATGGCAATTCTCCATATTAATACTACGAGTCATTATCAAGTACCCCTTGTAACGCACCATTCCTTTCTAATTCTTAGATTAGAACATTATTCAATAATGTAAAACAATAACATAATAGAATGGTTTAATAGAATAATATTATCATCATCAATTACTTGATCTAATAATAGATATACCTTATATGAAATACATATTTCATTAAAAACAGTAAGATAATAAAAATAATGAAGGGTGCCACAATGTAAAATAATAATACACTTTAATATATTGAAATATTTTATATGTAGATAGCTTTAATGCTTATCAAATAAGTTGTAAAGAGTCTCTTTCAAATATACTCCAAAACCATATTTATTTTGATGTATGTCAATTATAGATTAGAAGATTCTAATGCAAATCATTTTTTAGTCTGATTTGCGGCAGCAAAATCAGATGAGGGAAGAACAAGATAGCATTAAGAAAGATTGGAAATTTAGTCAGCGGGCTGCCTGCCATGTGGCTCTTCTCATTAGGGGCGGTGGCTGAATATAAGCTTAATTTTCCGGACCCGGTTACACGAGTAGGTCATGATATTTATGGCAGATTACCGTTAGGGCTGATGCAGCCTAAAAAGTGAAACTTGCCCCTTTACCAAATTAATCAGACTTTACCGACAGCTTCCCACATAGAGGGTGCCAATAGCAGGCTCTTCATCTTCACCCATTACAGCCTTTGACTCAGAAGTTACCTTTAGAGTGGTGCGATCAAGCTGATAGCTATTTGCAATTTCCACCCCCGGAAGAATGGCGTGGACCTTTCTCCATGAAACGGTTGTTGGAGTATAGGTTGCGGAGACATCATAGGTCAGATCATTCTCTTGGGTATGGGTGACGCTGCCCTGTGCTTCGTTTAACACAACCTGAAAGCGCATCGGCTCGTAATCTTTCTGCGAGACTACTTTGCATTTCATCGGTTCTGAAGCCGCAAATGTCCCCAGTGGCAGGATTAGCATCAATCCGGTAACAGCTAATAACTTTTTAAACATGATTTTATGAGTCCTCATTTTGAATGGGTGGAATCATGCCATAGATAGCCTGTTCAATGGGTAGTTATCTCTTCTCATCGATCCAAAAAAGAGTGCCGCTTGTAAAGAGTGCTGTGGCAAGACTAAGGTCGAGGGTGGCAACACCAATCAGCAGGTTGAAGTTACCATGCGCCATTCTGGAGAGCAACGTACCCAGCAGAACCATCAACACTAGAAAAAGAAAGAAACGGGGGCGGAAGAACTGCCACAATCTGGGCTGTTGAAGCTGCTGAATTCGAGCCAGATTGTGTCTACAGCTTTTGTTGAAAAGATAACGGGCCTTTAACAGGCCGATAGAGAGTCCGCACACCATGCTCCAGATAAAGGCACTGCTCTCTGGTTCAATGAGTGTGGATTCGGAGAGGAGAGACCGGGCCTTGAGCAGCAGAATAGTGCCGCCCAGGTACCAAGTCATAGCAGCAAGCCATTTGAGTTGGATATGAGTCGTCATTGTGTGTGGTCAGTCGTGTCGTTTCAACCCAGTCTGCGCCAGAATGATTGAGGTAATTTCCTCAATAGATATCTGACTGGTGTCGATAAATTGGATTTTATTGTTGTTGAGGAAAAGCCGGAAGCCGTAACTCGTTGTTGCAAACCCTCCGGGTACTCGAACCCCTTTATCGGAGAGCGCACCGATCATTATCACCCAGAGATGTATTTTTACCTCCAACAATCTTCACATCATCCATTCTTACAGCGTGAAGCCAGACAACACAAGCATTCATGGTACAACCTTTTTTTTTGAGGTGACAAGTCTATTATGACTCTTTTTTACAATATTTTTTTGAACTGTGACAGGGGTAATGAACTCTTGATGGAAAACTTGGAAAGTCAGAAGATAGGCAAAAATATGTTGGTACACATGAACGGTGTGACAAGCTTCGGTGCGAAGATGAAGTATCGTTATAGGGCCTCTGCTCCCAGGAAATGCACGCATATTTGACGGGTCGACAACGGTTGTTGATCGGTTACACTTCGCACTAATGTTTGAGCTGTTGGGAGGAGATCAAGATTAAACAGAAAATTACCTTACTACTGGTAGATGATGAGGAGAACCTGCGGGAGATGGTTTCGGCCTATCTGCAGCAGCAGGATATTGTGGTCAGCGAGGTAGCAGATGCCACCGCTGCATGGAATCAACTCTCCTCTGATCGTCCCGATATTGTGCTGCTGGACTGGATGCTGCCCGATATGGATGGTATTCAGCTACTGCAGAAAATTAGAGCTAAAAAGCGCCTGAGAAGGGTTCCGGTAATCATGTTGACGGCCCGTGCCGATGAGCAGAGTCGTGTTTCAGGGTTGGATGCGGGTGCGGATGACTACATCGTTAAACCTTTCTCCCTGAAGGAGCTGGTTGCCCGAATCCGGGCGGTGTTACGACGTTTACCGTTGCAGAGTGGTAAGGAGAGTGAGATTTTAACCGATGAAATCAAGCTTGATCTGGAACGCTATAAGGTCTTTCTCAAAGGGAAGCGCGCACACGTGAGTCCTACAGAATTTAGGTTGCTCCATTTTCTAATGAGTCATCCCAATAAAGTCTACAGCCGAAGCCAACTGCTCAATCATGTCTGGGGAGAGATGGTGATGGTTGAAGAGCGCACTGTAGATCAGCACGTTCGTCGTTTACGCAAGGTGCTGAAGCAGCATGGCTGTAGTGAAAAGGTGGTGACAACAGTTCGTGGATTTGGCTATCAGTTCATCCCCTGATCCAGATGGCACGCGACAATAAAAGTGAGAGATCTCTCTCCAGCAATGATTTGCAACGAATACTCGATACGGTTGCAGATGTGGTCATCCTGTTGGACTCACAGAGCCGTGTAGTCTGGTTTGAACGTTCTGCTAAAACAACCTTTGGCTGGAAACGGAACCGGGTCGTAGGGCGGGAGATCAACAGACTTTATCCTTTTTCCAAAGTTCAGCTCCCCTTTGATCATGCACTGGAGGGGGTGCCGCTCTGTCTACCGATGAGATCGGGAGAGACGCGCTGTTTTCGGCTTGAAGTGGTTCCGTTTAGCAAAAGGCGACAGTTACTGCTGCTCAGTGAGCATGGAAAGCAGCTTCAGACGGAGATCAGGCAGCGTGAATTTGTGGTGAATGCCTCCCATGAACTGCGCACACCATTGACCATTTTGGGGGGGTATCTGGAACAGCTTGTGAGTCAAGAAGGGCCCGGGGAGTGGCGTAGACCGCTGGAGGTGATGAGCTTGCAGAGTGAACGTATGCGACAGATTGTTGATGATATGTTGCTGCTTTCCGGACTTGAGCAGGCTGGGGAGCGTGCTTATCAGGAGTCAGTGAATGTTCCGGAGTTGCTGTATGAGCTGGCAGATAGTTACTCGATTCTGATTAAAAAGAGGCAGCAACGGTTCAATCTAGAAGTGGATCAACACCTCTGGTTGCGGGGGGCTACTGATGTGCTGAGGAGCGCCTTCTCCAATCTGATGGTCAATGCGATCAAATATACCCAGAAAGGGGGAACAATCACCATCCATTGGCAGAGCGTGGGAGAGGGTGCGCAATTTATGGTAAAGGATGATGGCCCCGGCATTTCGGCTGCTGATCAGCAGCGGCTGACAGAACGTTTTTATCGGGTGGATAAGGGGCGCTCTCGTGAACTGGGGGGGACCGGATTGGGGCTCTCTATTGTTCAGGGGGCTTTACAGGCGCATGAGACAACGCTGTTGATCAAAAGTGAGTTGGGGAAGGGAAGCCGGTTTTATGCACAATTCCCTGAAAATCTCAGCATCGTGAAAAGGTGAGACAGATTTTCACCGGGTAAGTACAAAAAAGTGCACTTTCAGAAGGTGATTTCATCAAACTGTCACAATCTACCCTTTATACTGTTCAGCACTTAAATCTATAAAAACCAATAAAGGGGTTTCTATTTTATGACGATTAATACCATTAGCGGGCTTTTTGGTGGAACTTCGCCGTTTACGGCACTGCAGCAACATATGCAAGCGGTACTCAGTTGTGCACGTGAGATGCCCCCCTTTATTGAAGCGGTGATTGCGCAAGATCAGACTCTGGTTGAGGAGATCAAGGAGCGGGTCTTTACTACCGAGAACGATGCTGATCTGATCAAGAACGGGTTGCGTGGACATCTGCCTAAAAGTCTGTTTATGCCGGTCGACCGTCGTGACCTGCTAGCTGTACTGACCACTCAGGACTCTATTGCCGATGTGGCACAGGACATTGCTGGACTCTTTATCGAACGTCCGATGCCGGTGCCTGAGCCAATGCAACCACTGCTGCGCACCCTGACCCAGCGTTGTGTGGATGTCTGTGAACACTACGGAAAGATTGTTGAAGAGTTGGATGAACTTGTTGAGATGGGGTTCCGTGGGCGTGAAGCGGATCAGGTCGAGCAGATGCTGAGTGAACTTAACCATATTGAGGATGAGACTGATGACCAGGGAATTGAGCTGACTCAGATCCTGCACCGCAATGAAGAGGGGATGAATCCGGTCTCGGTGATTCTCTGGAGACAGGTGATTGAGTGGATTGGAGACCTTGCGGACAATGCCGAGAAGTCAGGTGACCGTCTACGTCTGTTGATTGCACGCTAATCTAAAGAATATTCAGGAGAACTATTATGGAAAGTATTGCGCTCTATGGACCCTGGCTTCTGGGGATCGCTATCGTCTTTGGTGTCTATATGACTTGGGGCATTGGTGCCAATGATGTTGCCAATGCGATGGGAACCTCTGTTGGGTCTGGTGCCATCAGCGTCAGACAGGCGATTGTGATCGCCGCAATCTTTGAGTTTGCCGGTGCCATCATTGCCGGTGGTAATGTGACCAAAACCATTCGAAAGGGGATTATTGATCCCGCCTCAATCGTTGATACACCGGAGATTCTGGTGTTTGGCATGTTGGCTGCACTGTTGTCTGCGGCGATCTGGCTGATGGTGGCCTCACTCAAGGGGTGGCCAGTCTCTACGACTCACTCCATTGTCGGAGCACTGGTCGGTTTTGCAGTGGCCGGTATTGGTGTTGATGCCGTCAACTGGGGTAAGATTGGTCAGATTGCGGCAAGCTGGGTGGTTTCGCCAGCATTGGGTGGGTTGATTGCCTTTGTATTGATGGTCAGCATCCGTAACAAGATTCTCAATACAGAGCAGCCGTTTGAAAATGCCAAGCGTTACGCACCCTACTATGTCTTTCTGCTCGGTTTTATTGTCTCCCTAGTGACTCTATTTAAGGGGTTGAAGCACCTTCATCTTGAATTAAGCATGATGGAGAGCTTTCTGTTTGCCTTTATGATTGGTGGAGTGATTGCTGCCATCGGCTGGATGTTGATCCGCCGTATTGAGGTGGATACCGAGGCCGATAAAGCGTTCCACTTTGCCAGTGTAGAGAAGGTTTTTACGCCGATGATGATCTTTGCGGCCTGCGCCATGGCCTTTGCTCATGGCTCCAATGATGTGGCAAACGGTATCGGGCCACTGGCTGCAGTGGTCAGTATCGTTAACTCCGGTGGTGAGGTGATGCAGAAGGCGGAGCTTCCGGTCTGGATTCTGCTGTTGGGTGGTGCCGGAATCGTGGTCGGTCTGGCCACTATGGGGTATAAAGTGATGCGCACTATTGGTAACGACATTACCGAGTTGACCCCGACACGCGCCTATGCGGCCACCTTGGCTGCGGCTATTACGGTCGTGCTTGCTTCCAGAACAGGTCTGCCTGTATCGACTACCCATATTGCAGTGGGTGCGGTAATTGGGGTAGGGTTTGCTCGTGGTATTGGTGCCATCGACTTGCGTATGGTGGGAAATATTGTGATCTCCTGGGTTATTACCTTGCCTGTTGCTGGTATTCTTGCGGCACTCTTCTTCTTTACCCTGAAAGGAATGTTTAGTGTGTGATTACGCTTTGGTCTGAAATTGAGCAGCAGTGGGTATCGATGAGCAGTTTTCTGCTCATCGATACCGCACGTCTGGCAGAACCGGATATGGTGCTGCGGATTGCCCTGCAGGTATTGCTGCTGTTTGGCTCTGCCTTTTTCTCCGGCTCAGAGACCGCTCTTTTCTCACTCTCACGACTGGATCTGCACCGTCTGCGTAAAGAGAAGAGTGATACAGTAGAGGTACTCCATGCGCTGCTGGATCAGCCTCGCCGTCTGATTATCTCCATATTGCTGGGCAATGAGCTGGTGAATATTGCTGCAGCAGCCAATATGGCGGGAATTTTGGTTATCCTGTATGGCGTGGAGTATGCGGGTTGGATCAATGTTTTT
>DUYW01000226.1 GCA_013349825.1 Gammaproteobacteria bacterium
CAACGAAGATATTGGGCGCTATGGGCGTTAGGCATTTACACATGACTTATTCAGAGGTTCCTTAGTTACTGAGCACATGTCTTAGTGTTTAAAAAAGGGGGCTTTCTATCGAAAGCCCCCTTTTTAGGTGTGACGCTGTGAAAAAGAGTTGACTTACAACTTACCCTCTTTCTTGAGCTTCATCTTCATCCAGAGTGGAAGTGAGTCAGGGTTAGAGAGGTCATACTCCGGGGCAGGCTCAGCTAGTTTGACAGCAGGCTTTCCGGCCTCTGGTTCTGGTGCAGGAGCATCACTCTCTGCGCTTGCTGCTGGTGCATCAGAGGTGGATGAATTAACACGGACATCCTGTACGCCGGTCCATTCCGTGATCCCGCTTTTACGAGGGTAGAGGTAGCGCAACATCGCTGCAGAGGCGACAGCCTGAGCATTAGCTACAATGTCATCAGAACTCATGTCTTCACTCATGGTGTAGATTTGGTTCAGCATCTTGTCAGCTTTGAACTCATTAAACTGTTCAGGTTCCAGTTCGTCCAGTAGATCTTTCAGGACTGTATTCATGGTCGATATGCCTCGTAATTTCGGTGAATTGTGGGCACATATTATGAAGAGTGACCACAAAAGAATCAAGAGATCTGCAAAAGGGTTATTGATGGGCAGATAGTCGATTGAGATCAAATCTAAGTGAGCCCAAGAAAAGGAGCTAGATTTTTGACTCCTTCTCAAGCTGCTCTTTCTGCTCATAGATGCGCCGTTTCTCATCAATTTTTGCAAATAAGATGAAGTGGTTTCTCTTATTCGAACCAGTACGCTCGGCATAGTCTAGTTGGTGAATGGCTATCGTAGTCTCTCCGCGCAGATAGTGGTATTCAGCCAGAGCAAGGTGTGATTCGCTGGGTTGTCTGGAGAGATGGTAGTTTGCAGCAAGCGTTTTGTAGAGAGAAGGGTTGTCAGGACGTTGATCGATTGCATCTTGTAGTATCTGTAGTGCCTCTTTTAATGCACCAGACTGTTGTAATAAGTTTGTGTAAAAGAGAGAGAGTCCCAGATGGGAGGGAAACAGGTTGTAAGCGGTTGCAATCCGCTTTAATGCTGCTGGTCGTTGATTGTTGGCGACTTCGGCCTGTGCAGTGGTAATCAATAGTGTTGGTTGTTCGGGACTCTGAGCGGTTAGTGGCAACAACTGCTGTAGTGCCTGAGCTGCTTGACCTGCTTGTAGTAGCGCGTAACCCAATCCAAACTGAAGACCACTACGGTTGGTTGAGTCGGAAATCTCTGAGAGTTGGGCTTTATAGTAGCGTACCGCTGCCTCCGGATTGGTAAATTGCTGTACGTGCAGCAGGTTGCGGATACGCTGAAATTCATCGTTACTGAACGGAGGGAGTTCGGGGTAGTGTGCTATCCGGCTCTCTGCATCAGCAATACGCGAGAGAGTGAGTGGGTGGGTACGCAAGTATTCAGGAATAGTCTCACCCTCATGGCGAGTCGAGAGCTGTAGCCGTTTGAAAAAGGCGGGCATGGCAGCGGCAGGGTAGCCATTGCTATGGAGAATCTGCATACCAATTCTGTCTGCCTCCTGTTCATTGCTTCGGGTAAAGTTAATCTGTTTTTGCAGTGAGAGTCCTGTGGCTGTTGCAATAACAGCTTCCCCGGCCTGTGGGCTGGCAGATGAGGCAAGGATTGCTGTGAGTATGGTTGCAGCAGTTTGTAGAGAGAGGTTTTGCCGGCTCTCTAATGCACGTAAAAGATGACGTTGGCTGACATGTGCAATTTCGTGGGCCAGCACTGCAGCTAACTCCCCTTCTGATTCAGATTTTAGAATGAGTCCTGTATGGATACCGATCTTTCCACCGGGGCCTGCAAAGGCGTTGATAGAGTCATCATTGATGATAAAAAACTCAAAGGGGGCTGTAGGGGTTTCACTTTGTAATACAAGGGAACGACCTAATGATTGGATATAGTGGTTGACTTCGGGTTGTAGCAGAAAATCAGCCTGTTCGCGTAGTGAACGCAAAAAGGCCTCCCCCAGTAACTGCTCCTGTTGTGGTGTCATTAGTGCTGAACTGCTATCACCTCCGAGAGAGGGGAGGCGAATTTCGCTCGCAGATAAGGGGAGAGATACAGAGACAAACAGCAGTAAAAACAGAGAAAATATGGTCTGAAAACTTGCCTTGGTGGCTCTGATGTAATATAAGTAGCGGCTCATTTTTATTTAGCGGTTGTGTATCTTAATCTCATTTTGGTGCATAATTGATTCCTTCAGTAGATTAACAGAGAAACGGAGAGTAAAGAATGGCTGATTTTGACCAAGAACTGGATGCATCAGGATTGAACTGCCCACTGCCTATTTTGCGTACCAAGAAAACCATCAACACTATGGATGCAGGACAGGTTCTGCGAGTGATTGCAACCGACCCAGGTTCAGTTAAAGACATTGAAGCATTTTGTAATCAGACGGGTAACGAGCTGATCTCATCCGGTGAAGAAGCGGGTAAATTTGTATTTTTGATCAAGAAATCTTGATTTGGAATAGTGTAATAGTCGAAGGCGGCTGGAGTATTCTCCAGCCGTTTTTGTATAGTTTGATAAAGAGGAATCAATAATGGCTGATGTATCAAAAGTCTCAATGATTTGTACTAAAGGTACCCTGGATTGGGCCTATCCACCTTTTATTCTCAGCAGCACTGCCGTTGCTCTGGGTAAAGAGGTCTCCATGTTTTTTACCTTCTATGGTTTGAATCTTCTGTTGAAAGACACCAGTAGTTTGCGTGTTTCACCTGCAGGAAATCCTGCGATGCCTATGAAGATGCCTTTTGGACCTGAGTGGTTACAGAAGATCAATTGGGCATCCAAATTACCAAATGTTTTCATGAATAACATGCCTGGGTTTGAGAAGTTTGCAACAGATATGATGTTGAAGACGACACAGAAACACGGTGTTGCTTCAATTGAAGAGCTGCGTGAGATCTGTCAGGAGATGGAAGTGAAGTTTCTTGCTTGCCAGATGACTGTTGAGCTGTTTGGGTTTGAGCATAGTGACTTTATTGATGGGGTTGAATTTGTGGGGGCTTCTACCTTCTTTGATGAATCTAGTACCGATGGAACAATGACGCTCTACCTATAAGTAGAGCTGTTGTTGTGACAATAGAGGCGCTCCTGTGCGAGCGCCTTTTTTAATTCCAGCTTTTAATGGTTACTCCTATGAAAACACTGCCTCCACTCAGACTGAAAAAAAGCGAAGAGAGAAGACTTCGTGCAGGACACCTATGGGTCTTTAGTAATGAGGTAGACGTAAAGCAGACCGCTCTCGATAGTTTTGAACCCGGTGAACTGGTATCGGTACAGGCATTTGATGGAAAGGTATTGGGGAACGGATATGTTAATCCCAATACGTTGATTGCAGCACGTATTGTCAGTCGTGACCCCTCCTACCGGCTCGACCAGTCGCTGATTACCCATCGCCTCAAGGTGGCACTTTCAATTCGTGAGCGCATATTTCCCCATCCGTACTACCGATGGGTTCATGGAGAGTCAGATGGGTTGCCTGGTTTGGTGGTGGACCGTTTTGGTGATGTGCTGTCAGTACAGATTACAACAGCAGGGATGGAACGGATGACTGAGGAGGTTGTTGCTGCACTGAAGAAGGTGAGCAGTGCAGCCGTTATTGTATTGAAAAATGATACCTCTGCGCGGCAGTTGGAAGGGCTGGAGAGTAAAGTGGATGTGGTCGTTGGTGAGCTGCCAGAGTTAGTCCCTTTAGTGGAGAATGGTGCAAAATTTGAAGTGCCACTGCTGGATGGGCAGAAGACGGGTTGGTATTACGACCATCGAATGAATCGTCTACGGCTGCAGAATTATGTTGCAGGTCAACGCGTGCTGGATCTATTTAGCTATGTGGGTGGCTGGGGCATTGAAGCGGCGACTGCTGGTGCTCGTGAAGTGCTCTGTGTCGATGGGTCCGAACGTTTCCTAGAACGAGTTCACCATAATGCAGCCCTGAATGGGGTCACAGAGAAGGTAGCTACCCTGCAAGGAGATGTGTTTGATGCACTCAAAGAGTTGCGTGGTGCACGAGAGCAGTTTGATGTTGTAATTGTTGATCCTCCCGCCTTTATCAAACGAAAAAAAGACCATAAAGAGGGGTTGCTTGCCTATCGTCGAGTGAATGAGTTGGCGATGCGGCTACTTTCACGTGATGGGATTCTGGTAAGCGCCTCCTGTTCTCATCATCTGCAGCGAGTCGAATTGAAACGGCTACTGTTAGCCTCCAGTCGTCATATTGATCGTAATCTGATGTTGCTGGAAGAGGGGCACCAAGGGCCAGATCATCCGGTTCATCCCGCCATTCCTGAGACAGAATACATCAAATGCTTTACCTCTAGAGTGTTGCCAGCGGGGTAGTGGTGGATGGTTGCGCCTGACATACAGCCCTATATTGAGTTAGGGCCGCTCAAAATCCACTGGTACGGGGTGATGTACCTGATCGGCTTTGTTGCTGCTTGGTGGCTAGGATTGCAGCGAGCCAAACGGGACCCAGAGAATTGGGATGAAGAGAAGGTTAGTGACCTCATCTTCTATGCAGCCATTGGAGTTATTCTGGGGGGGCGATTGGGGTATGTGCTTTTCTATGATTTTGCAGCCTATCTGGATAATCCGCTGGCAATGTTGAAAGTGTGGCAGGGCGGAATGTCTTTTCATGGAGGGCTGCTTGGGGTTCTAGTAGCTCTCTGGCTTTATGGTAGAAAGATAGGGCAGGGTTTTTTTCAAATCACCGATTTTGTAGCACCACTGGTACCGATCGGGTTGGGAACAGGACGCATTGGTAATTTTATCAATGGAGAGCTCTGGGGGCGGGAAACCGACATGCCGTGGGGAATGATTTTTACCCATACCGACCCACAGCTATTGACTCGGCACCCTTCGCAGCTCTATGAGGCTCTGTTAGAGGGAGTCATATTGTTTCTGATACTCTGGCTCTACTCTCGGCGACACCGTCCGACGATGGCAGTTTCTGCACTATTCTTGCTGTTCTATGGGTTGTTTCGCTCCATCGTGGAATTTTTCCGCGTTCCTGATGCTCATATTGGTTATCTTGCATTTGATTGGTTAACCATGGGACACCTGCTCTCCCTGCCGATGCTGCTGCTAGGCATCCTGTTCTGGTTGAAAGCACAGCGGCAACCCTAGGGTTTTGCGAAAAATAATCGAATAACTTGTTTGCAATCTCTCCTGGTTACGGTATATTAAGAGAACAAGAAGAGAACTTAGTTCTCGTTTTATTCTCTAATAATAGCTTGAGGTGATCGAAAATGGAAGAAAATAAAAAGAAGGCACTGGATGTTGCTCTGGGGCAAATTGAGCGCCAGTTTGGTAAAGGGTCCATCATGCGTATGGGAGATGATTCCATTCATCGTGATATTGAGAGTGTCTCTACCGGATCACTTGGGCTGGATGTCGCTTTGGGGATTGGTGGGCTGCCTCGTGGTCGAGTCGTTGAAATTTATGGTCCTGAATCTTCTGGTAAGACTACGTTGACACTCCATGCAGTTGCAGAGATGCAGAAACTGGGTGGTACGGCAGCTTTTGTTGATGCGGAACATGCGCTTGATCCACAATACGCAGAGCGTTTAGGTGTCAACATTGATGACTTGCTGGTGTCTCAACCCGATACTGGGGAGCAGGCGCTGGAAATCACAGATATGTTGGTCCGTTCAGGTGCGGTCGATGTAGTGATTATCGACTCTGTTGCAGCATTGACCCCTAAAGCAGAGCTGGAAGGTGATATGGGGGATACCCATGTTGGGCTGCAGGCGCGTTTAATGTCACAAGCACTGCGAAAATTGACAGCCAATATCAAACGTTCCAATACACTGGTGATTTTTATCAACCAAATTCGTATGAAGATTGGTGTGATGTTTGGTAGCCCCGAAACAACGACTGGCGGTAATGCACTCAAATTTTATGCTTCTGTACGTCTCGATATACGCCGTATTGGTGCAATCAAAAAAGGAGACGAGGTGTTGGGGAATGATACCCGGGTCAAAGTGGTGAAGAACAAGGTGGCCCCTCCATTCAAGCAGGTGACCTTCGATATTCTCTATGGAGAGGGGATCTCGCGTGAAGGAGAAATTATCGACCTTGGTGTAGATCAAGGAATTATCCAGAAATCAGGCGCCTGGTACAGCTATGGTAGTGAGCGTATTGGTCAGGGCAAAGATAAAGTACGACAATTTCTCAAAGAGCATCGTGAAATGGCGAAGGAGATTGAGCAGCAAATCCGGGATAAATTGTTACCCGATCGCGCACCTAAACTTGAGGTGATTGAGTCTGTTGACCCGAAAAAGGCTAAAAGTGAGGCGGCATAAAGCTGGATGTTAACGCTGGAGAAAGAGGCTATTCTCTTGTACAAGAGGTTGCTGAATATTTGCTATAATTCAGCGGCTTTTTTCGTGCCCGGATGGCGAAATTGGTAGACGCAAGGGATTTAAAATCCCTCGATGGTAACATCGTGCCGGTTCGATTCCGGCTCCGGGCACCATTTATGATATGCAAACGATAGCAAGTGACCCCATAACTCTCTGAGATATGGGGTTTTTTGTTGGTTATTAACAATTTGCTTGAAGCAATCGATAGCAAGCGATAGCATCCTATAGCAAGGGTTTTGACGGTATATTTTAGACTAAATACCGTCACAAAATAAAAATACCATAATTCGGTTCTCATATTTCGCCGCTCTCTTATTCGTTCTGACTGGTGTTCGGGTATGCCTTACTTGTTATCTACGAGCAAATATTCAATTATTGGCGCGAATGAAATAATAAGGTTTGACGGGGTTTCTGAAACTTTGTATCAGAAGGTATAATCAATTCTTATTAAGAATTTCTGCTACTTATAAGGAAGTGGTGGGGCATCTTTCCCCAGTGTCTGGGGTGAGTGGTGGCAAGTAAATAGAGAGCGATAGCGGCACCTGTAGTGATCCGAAAGAGTATCAGGGGTAGCCATAAGGCCAAGGTATACGCTGATCGAATAAGTGCTGTCACGCTGTCCCATGCCAGCTCAATTGGGCACTATGGGCGTTAGGCATTTACACATGACTTATTCAGGCTGGGTTCAAATTAGTAAATACTAGATTGACTGTCCTGTAGCTTCTCTGCAGATATACACTTTAGCGCTCACAAAGATTGACCCACCCAGTGCTCACAAAGTTGACCCACCTACTGTTGGTGCTCATTCAAACTGACCCACCTTCACTCCCTCTGATC
>DUYW01000104.1 GCA_013349825.1 Gammaproteobacteria bacterium
TTTCGTGCAGGGGGTTGAAGCGATGAAGGAGATTGAACGGAGAAAGGGGTAACGATATGGGTTAAGGTAGGATCTGATTCTGGATTGCATGACAGTATTCGCGTTGCATTGGTTAATATTAGAGTTTACGAAAAAGATATTGAGTCAAGTTATCTTGAAAAACCAAACTTGTCTAGAGAAAGATTCAAAGGTTTTTCTAAGTTATTAAATGATGTTTCAAGATATCGAGATGTAGAAAGAAAAAAAATTGACTTGGTAGTTTTTCCTGAGGTTTCTGTTCCAAATGCTTGGGAAAGCATGTTGGTTAGATGGGTACGCAGGCATCATATTGGTGTAGTGTGCGGAATGGAGCATAAAGTTAATTCTGTAAAGGAAGCTGTTAATCAGGTTTTGACAGTGCTTCCATTTAAAAGCGAGAATGGATTCTGGGTGGCAGTTCCTGTTCATCGTTTGAAACGACACTATTCTCCTGAAGAGAAATTTACTCTTATTAATGAAGGAATGAAAATTCCAAAAATGGATTCACGATATCATCTGTTTAGATATTGTGGTGCTAGTTTTGCCGTATACAACTGCTACGAGTTAACTTCGATACAGGATCGTGCATTGTTTAAGGGGGAAGTTGATTTTATTGTTGCTACTGAATTTAACCGAGATACCAATTATTTTTCCAATATTGTTGAATCAGCTGCGCGTGATTTGCATTGCTACATAGTACAGGTGAATGATTCAAACTTTGGTGATTCTAGAGTGGTCAGCCCTTCTAAAACTGAGTTAATGAATCCTTTGAGAATTAAAGGGGGGGATAATTCTGGATTTCTTACTATGAAGCTGGATTTAAAAGGACTACGCGCCCATCAGAGAAAGGGGTATGGGTTACAAAAGGAGTCTAAAGAATTCAAGCCAACGCCACCTGATTTTTCGGAGGAGTCCTTACAGAGAAGAAATGAGTTAGGTGATGCTAAATGATGAAGGTCTACAGGGTATAATGGCTCATAGAGGGAATGACAATGGCTAGTGCTAACCAACTGAAATCACTATTAAAGTCACATGCTGAGGGCAATGAGGAGAGGTTCTACTCGATTGCCATGCAGTTAGCGGCGCATGAAGCAAAGATTGGTCATGGAAAGCTGGCGGAAGAGCTGCGTGATCTGGTGGATCAGGCCAAGGCTCAGCGTGGCTTACCGCCAAAAGAGGGTGACAAAGCGATTCCCATTGCTCGGCCACGGGGGGAGCTGGCGGGGCTGCTCAATGTCTCCTACCCAAAGACGCGTCTCAACGAGATGGTGCTGGACGATCAACTGGAGCAGCAGCTTCAGCGGGTGATTCGTGAACAGCGTCAGGCGACCAGGCTACTTGCGCATGGGCTTTCTCCTCGGCGTAAATTGCTCCTGGTTGGGCCTCCGGGGACGGGAAAGACACTAACCGCCTCGGTATTGGCGGGTGAGTTGGGGTTGCCGCAATTCCAGGTGCGCCTTGATGGTTTGATTACCAAATATATGGGGGAGACTGCCGCCAAACTGCGACAGGTATTTGATGCCACGAGTCGTACACGGGGGGTTTACTTCTTTGATGAGTTTGATGCGATAGGGTCGCAGCGAGGGATGGAAAATGATGTGGGCGAGGTGCGGCGCATTCTCAATAGTTTCCTGCAGATGATTGAGCAGGATGAGTCGCATAGCTTGATTGTGGCGGCAACCAACCATCCAGAGATTCTGGATCATGCTCTTTTTCGTCGCTTTGATGACATTTTGCACTATGATTTGCCCGACCAGACAAGTATTGGTGATCTGTTGAAGTCTCGTTTAGGGCGACGAACGCGTAAAGGGGGCTCCTGGAATCGATTGGCAGGGAAGGCTCAAGGGTTGAGCTATGCCGAAATTACCCGTGCATGTGATGAGGCTCTGAAAGAGCTGGTAATCGAGCAGAAAGAGCAGCTTGTTGAGGCTGATATTCGCCATGCCATTGAAGAGCGTGTTCAGGCAAAAGCACGCTTTACCGGGTAACGGACGAGGAAAGGATAAGTTGTGGCAGAAGAGAGACCTGAGCCAAAACGGCACTTCATTTTAAACAATACGGCACAGTCTGAGCTCTTCAGCCCTGTAGTGGGTAGGGGGGGTGATAATGGAATTCCTCGCCAGAATCGCCAAACCCACGGGCAAAAATTATTACACCAATTACATGGTTTGGTTCCATCCATTGAGCAAGCGCGTGCTCAACAGGAAGAGATGGGGCTGAGGGATGGCTTTGGCTTGCAAATCGAGTTTGAGAGCCTACCTGATATTGAGCTGGCGTTCGAGTCCTTGACAGCTGAGGGATCAGGGATTGAGTTGCAGAATGTGCGTTATAGTGATGGCAAGACCTTTGCTACGGTGTTTATGCCAGATGGCAAGCTCCATATCTTGGAGAACAAGATTGCAGAATATCTCAATAAGGATACCAAAAGTGGAGCCCCAAGAAATCAGGCTTTAGTGGATGCAATTCGGAGCGTTCGGGTAGCCAGTGTGCAGGCGCTTTGGACAGATGACCCAGTGGTATTTCCGACAGACGCGGAAGAGGCATTCTGGTGGGAGGTTTGGTTGCCAGTACGCCGAAATAGAATGGGGGCTGTTGATCACTTTAAACAGCTCGCTGAAGGTTTGGGGTTTCGAATTGCGAGCGGTGAGATTGAGTTCCCGGAGCGTACAGTCTTGCTGGTATTTGGTTCACTGGAGTTGATGCAGAGCTCTGTGATGACATTGAACAATATTGCCGAGTTGAGACGAGCAAAAGAGACTGCGGACTTCTTTGATTCACTACCGCCAGAGGAACAGCCGGAGTGGGCCGATGAATTGTTGCAGAGGATGACTGTTCCGGGTGAAATAGACAATGTTCCCTATGTTTGTCTGCTGGATACAGGGGTCAATAGAGGTCATCCACTGTTAAGCCCATCAATCTCTCAGTATGATACCCATACGGTGGAGCCTGGCTGGGGCCTGAATGATAATGCCGGCCATGGTACGGAGATGGCTGGACTGGCAGTGCTGGGAGATCTGACAACCGCTTTGGATAGTGCTGCCCCAGTTGAGATTTCTCATCGTCTGGAGTCTGTCAAACTTCTGGATCAGGATGGTGCGAATGGAGGTGATCCAGCACATCATGGTTACTTGACCATGCAGGCGGTTAGTCGACCAGAAATCACGGCACCTGAACGGAAGCGTGTATTTGGAATGGCGATTACGGCTGAAGATGCGCGTGACAAGGGACAGCCTTCTGCCTGGTCGGCGACAATAGATCGTTTGGCGGTTGATTATGAGAATCAGGGAGAGATGCATCGGTTGTTTGTGATCTCTGCAGGCAATATTGATGATATTGAATCATGGGCGGATTATCCTGATAGTAATAGCAGTGATGCGATTCACGATCCAGGTCAGGCATGGAATGCTTTGACTGTGGGTGCCAGCACAGAGCTGGTTCATATTACTGAACCGGATACCGATGGCTACCAACCGATTGCTCCTGTAGGCGGGTTGAGTCCATTCAGTACGACATCACAAGAATGGGACCCTCACTGGCCATTGAAACCCGATGTGGTTTTTGAGGGGGGGAATGTCGCTAAAGATGCAATCAGTGCAGCCTGGATGCATAGTTTGAGTCTTTTGACGACAAGCTCCAGGGTTAATGAGAGACTGTTTACAACGAGTAGAGCAACCAGTGCAGCAAGCGCGCTTGCTAGTCGAATGGTTGCACGTTTGATGGCAGAGTATCCGGAACTGCGTGTAGAGACAATCCGTGCGTTGATGGTTCACTCTGCAGAGTGGACTTCGACAATGAAAAGGCAATTCCTTTCCAACCCAGAAAAACCAAGTAAAGGAGATGTTGCACAGTTGGTTCGCCACTGTGGCTTTGGGCAACCGGATCTTTCAACAGCATTGTGGAGTGTTGAAAACTCTCTGACCCTGATTTGTGAAGACCGATTGCAGCCGTTTCAGCGAGAAGATACAGCTAGCCCTAAGTTACGGGATATGAATCTGCATCGATTGCCTTGGCCGTTGGAGGAGCTAGAAGCATTGGGTGAAGCTGAAGTGGAGATGAGGGTGACACTCTCCTATTTTATCGAGCCTAATCCATCAAGCCGTGGAGTGAAGTCACGCTATCGTTATGAATCTCATGGGTTACGTTTTGATGTGAAGAGAGCGCATGAATCTGATGATGAGTTCCGGTATCGAATCAATAAAATTGTTAGAGATACCGAAGAAGGTAGTCGTGCCAGTAGTGGCAGTGATTCGAGTTGGCTGTTGGGTACAGACAATCGCCATAGAGGTAGTTTGCATTCTGATATCTGGAAGGGGACTGCAGCGGATCTGGCGAGCCGTGGGATTTTGGCAGTATATCCAGTGAGTGGCTGGTGGAAGCTGCGCCAAAAATTGGAACGCTATAACCAACAAGCTGATTATTCATTGCTGGTCTCTATCAGAGCGCCTGAGATAGATGTTGAACTCTATAGTGCGATAGAGAATCAAGTAACCACAGCCGTTGAGGTTTAAATTAATGCAATTTCGTATCGCAGACACATTTACCGATAGCCTTTCCAGGTTAACAGGGGGGGAGCAGAAGGTCGTTAAGATGACGTCTTTTGATCTGCAGCTCAATCCGTCTAACCCTGGTATGAGTTTTCACAAGCTTGATCGAGCTAAAGACAAAAATTTTTGGTCGATACGTGTCAATCGGGATATACGGATCATTGTCCATAAAACGGATTCAAGCTTGTTGCTCTGTTACGTTGATCATCACGATAAGGCATATCACTGGGCAGAGCGTAGAAGGTTGGATGTTCACCCTAAAACAGGGGCTGCTCAGTTGGTGGAGGTTCGTGAGACTATCCAGGAAATTCTGGTGCCTACTTATGTGCCTACTGAGCTGGCGGAGCCTGCTAAGCCACTCCTTTTTGAAGGTGTCGCTGAGGAGGTGTTGCTTGGGTATGGTGTTCCTAAAGATTGGGTTGAGGATGTCTTGGGTGCAGATGAGGATAGTCTGCTCCAGATAGCGGATCATCTTCCTGGAGAGGCAGCTGAAGCATTACTGGAATTGGCAACGGGTGGGCAGCCACAGGTTTCTGTAGCTAATTCGAAAGAGGCTGATCCATTTGACCATCCAGATGCGCAGCGTCGATTCCGTTTGATGACCGACTCCGATGAGTTGGCTAAAGCGCTTGATTATCCTTGGGATAAGTGGACGGTCTTTTTGCATCCAACTCAGCGAAATATTGTTGAAAAGGATTTCAATGGCCCTGCTCGGGTTTCAGGCTCTGCAGGTACAGGAAAAACCATTGTTGCCCTGCACCGTGCAGTACGTCTGGCGCGTAGTTATCCTGATGCGAGGGTTCTTCTCACTACGTTTTCTAATACATTGGCAAATGCGCTTAGAGCTAAGCTCAGGATATTGATTAGCGATGAACCTCGATTGGGGGAGCGGTTAGAGGTTCATGCGGTTGATGCTATTGGGGAACAGCTTTATGAAGCGGTTACAGGAGCCGTTAATATTGCACCAAGAGAGAAAGTTTCCGAGCTATTGAGTGAGGCTGCAAAGCAGATTGAAGACCATAAATTTACCAACCGTTTTCTGTTGGGGGAGTGGGAGGATGTGGTTGATGCATGGCAGTTGGAGCAGTGGGAGGATTATCGTGATGTGGTTCGATTAGGGCGCAAAACGAGGCTTCCAGAAAAACAGAGAGCTGTTCTATGGTCGATTTTTGAGCTGGTGAAGGAAGGGCTGAAAGCAGAGGGGGTGCTGACTCGATCTTCAATGTTCAGTGTATTGGCAACCAAAACTAGGGAGCGAAAATACCCTCCGTTTGATTTTGCCATTGTTGATGAGGCGCAAGATGTCAGTGTTGCGCAGTTGCGTTTTCTCTCAGCGCTTGGGGGAGGGCGTAGTAATGCATTATTTTTTGCAGGAGATTTGGGGCAGAGAATTTTTCAGACACCGTTCTCCTGGAAAGCATTAGGTGTTGATATCCGTGGTCGTTCCCAGATCCTGAAGATCAATTATCGAACCTCTCATCAGATACGGATGCAAGCAGATCGGCTTCTGGGACCAGAGGTGTCCGATGTGGATGGTAATGTTGATGACCGTCATGGAACGGTATCCGTGTTTAACGGTCCTGATCCAGATGTCCGGGTATTTAGTTCTGAGGAGGATGAGATCAGTGCAGTTTCAGGCTGGATAGAGGAGAGGATTTCAGATGGCCTCTTACCGCATGAAATTGGCCTGTTCGTACGCTCTGATGCTCAGTTTCAACGTGCAGAGGCTGCAGTTGAACCTTTAGAAGTTCCATTCAAGATCCTGGATGAGCATATGGAGACTATTACAGGCAGGTTGTCTATCAGTAGTATGCATTTGGCAAAAGGGCTTGAGTTCAGGGCAGTTGTTGTGATGGCTTGTGATGATGAGATACTTCCCCTGCAGGAGCGTATGGAGTCGGTTTCCGATGATGCTGACCTTGAAGAGGTGTATGACACTGAAAGGCACTTACTCTATGTTGCTTGCACCCGAGCGAGAGATCATTTGTTGGTGAGCAGTGTTGATCCTGAATCAGAATTTTTGGATGATTTGAAAGGATAACGGTTTAACGTATTGCTTATTGATACAGGCAGCTCATTTCGATTGTTCGTTCTGTAAACCAACTGCGTAGGTGAGGTGGTTGCAATATCTCCACCTGAGCTCCAAATCCCAATAGCCACCGATACAGGAAACATGCTCTCTGGTGTAATGGGTTTTCTGATCTTGTGGTTTATCTTTGCAGCGCTGGGAGCA
This sequence comes from Gammaproteobacteria bacterium, assembly GCA_013349825.1. Taxonomy (GTDB): domain Bacteria; phylum Pseudomonadota; class Gammaproteobacteria; genus Thiopontia. Next base: position 6,796 of record DUYW01000104.1, read on the forward strand.
ATTCTCGATCTGCTTACAACCAAAGAGGGGGGTGCTGTATTGGGGCTGCTAGCGATCTTTGGCCTTGGTTTTCTGCTTGTGCGCAATCTCGCGTAACTCGACCATAGTGTATGAGCCAGTACCGCTTTCGATGCCTTCCGTAACATGCTGCTGCATCGCTTCGATTTTTTCGGAGTGATCTTGCTCCTTACGGATCAGATCCTGCATGTAGTCGCTGACATTGCTGTAACGTGACCCAACCTGCTGCTCCATCCAGTCTTTCATTGCGCCAGGAAGTGAGATATTCATTGTTGCCATAATCGCTAATCCTTTTTAATGCTTGGCAAAGATTAGCGTATTTTGGCAGGAATCGTTATTTATGGTGTAGGCGTTTGCAGTAGATATAGCGCTTGAAGGTGGCATCTACCAGCTTGTTGCTAAAGTCGACCTGCTTTTTTCAGAACCTCAACCCTTTGGCGTGA
>DUYW01000203.1 GCA_013349825.1 Gammaproteobacteria bacterium
AAGGAACCCCTGAATAAGTCATGTGTAAATGCCTAACGCCCATAGCGCCCAATATCTTCGTTGAAAACCTTGCTAATAGCNCGCTATTGGCTGCGATCTTCGCCTTGATCTTGAACACTATGGACGTAATTCAAATTACCCAGACTTNTTCAGAGGTTCCTAAAAGAGCTGTTTTTGGGTAAAAAGGGGCGTTGTACTGTTTGCATAATATAGTTGATCTCTGTATGATTCGCCCTCGTTGTTAGCGGTGGAATTGGGTCATTACCCGCCCCCGTGGTAATTCACAAAAAGGCCGATCTTTTTGATGAGATCGGCCTTTTTGTATTTTAAATCTACAGGTGTGAATTTAGACAAAAATGGCGACGGTTCGCGATACATTATATGAAGTAATCACCCCGGTCATTGAGGGGCTTGGTTATGAGCTGGTTGGGATTGAATACCTGCCACAGGGAAAGCACTCTCTGTTGCGTATCTATATTGATCACGAATCTGGTATAACCCTGGATGATTGTGAAAAAGTGAGCCGCCAGGTGAGTGCAGTGATGGATGTTGAAGATCCTTTGACCACCCAGTATAACCTGGAGATCTCATCTCCGGGGATGGAGCGCCCACTCTTCTTTGAAGAGCATTACAACCGTTTTGCCGGTCATCGTGTTTTTGTACGAATGAGTTTCCCTGTGGATGGCAGACGTAAATTTGAGGGCATTCTCAAAGGGGTGGAAGCAGCAGAGGTCTTGGTGGAAATCAATGAAGAGCTATTCCGGTTACCACTGGCGCAGGTTGAAAAAGCACACCTTGTGCCAGTCTTTGAATAGACAGGATGTATCTGTTCACAGTAAATGCATAAATAAACAAATCGTTAGTATCAGATAGAACGGTTTAGATCAGTATTGGATAAGTAAGAGAGTCATGTAATGAGTAAAGAAATTCTGCAAGTTGTAGAGGTGGTGTCCAATGAAAAGGATGTCAGCAGAGATGTAATCTTCGAGGCGCTTGAGTCGGCATTGGCAATGGCGACTAAAAAGAGACATGATGAAGAGATTGGTGTTCGTGTTGCGATTGACCGCATGACTGGAGAATATGAAACTTTCCAGACTTGGGAAGTGCTTGATGGTGATGAGCCGGGTATCGCTATGGAATACCCGGACGCAGAGTTGTGGATGATTGATGCGGTAGAGATCAACCCGGATATCAAGCCAGGCGAGTTTATTGAAGAGCCGATTGACTCTGTAGATTTTGGCCGAATTGCAGCACAGGCTGCAAAACAGGTCATTTTCCAGAAGGTACGTGAGGCAGAACGTGAGAAAGTCGCTGAAGAGTATCGCGACAAGATTGGTGATCTGTTGGGTGGCACTGTCAAGCGTGTAGATCGCGGCAATGCAATTATCGATTTGGGCAATAATGCAGAGGCCGCCGTACCCAAATCACAGCAGATACCACGTGACCCGATTCGCCCCGGAGACCGTATTCGTGGTTGCCTGATGGAGATACAGACAGAGCTGCGTGGTCCACAATTGGTGGTGAGCCGTATAGCACCGGAAGTGTTGGTTCAGCTCTTTACGCTGGAAGTTCCAGAGATCAGTGATGGACTGATTGAGTTAAAAGGGGCTGCACGTGATCCGGGTTCCAGGGCCAAGATTGCTGTATTAAGTCTGGATCGTCGTATTGATCCGGTGGGTGCTTGTGTCGGTATTCGTGGCTCACGCGTTCAGGCTGTCTCCAATGAATTAGCGGGTGAGCGAGTTGATATTGTTCCATGGGATGATAATCCGGCTCAGTTTGTGATCAATGCAATGTCACCGGCTGAAGTACTCTCTGTAGTCGTGGATGAAGATAAACATTCGATGGATATTGCCGTAGAAGAGGAGAATCTTTCACAGGCAATTGGCCGTGGAGGACAAAATATCCGGCTTGCCAGTGAATTGACGGGGTGGACGCTCAATGTGATGAGTGAAGAGGAGTTTGATGCCAAGTCAGAGGCAGAAGCGGTCGAAATCCAGAAAAAGTTGATGGAACAACTCGACGTGGATGAGGATGTCTCTCTGATCCTTGTGCAGGAAGGGTTCAGCAGTGTTGAAGAGATCGCCTATGTTGATGAGACTGAGATGACAGCGATTGAAGAGTTTGATGAAGGTATTGTGTCTGAATTACGTAATCGTGCACGTGACTATCTGTTAACGCGTGCGATCTCTCAAGAGGAGGTACTTGAGGGGAAAGCACCGGAGCAAGACCTGTTTGAACTTGAAGGGATGGATGAACCATTGGCATACAAACTAGCTGCAGCAGGTATTGTCTCTGCTGAAGAGCTTGCAGAGCAGGCGGTGGATGAATTGATGGAAATCGAGAACTTGGGTATTAGTGAAGAGATAGCCTCAGCGCTGATTATGAAAGCAAGAGAACCGTGGTTTGCTGAAGAAGAGCAGGCAGCGGATGAGAAGCAAGCATAATTGGAACAGGAGACAGAACCATGTCACAGGTAACTATTGCTCAGTTCGCTGAGGTTGTAAAAATTCCAGCAGATCGACTGCTTGAACAGCTTGCGAATGCTGGCGTATCAAAAAGTAATGTCGATGATGTAATTGCTGATGATGAAAAGATGAAATTGCTTGATTTTCTGCAGCAATCTCATGGAACAGGTGTCGGTGGCGGCTCTGCAAAGAGCAAGGTGACCTTGAAAAGAAAATCTACCCTGAAAGTGGGCGGTGCCCGAGCAGGTGCTGGCAAAAGCGTCAATGTGGAAGTTCGTAAAAAACGCACCCTTCAGAAGCCATCAGAAACAGCCACAGCACAGGAGCCGGCAGGGAGTGTGGATGAGAACGTCACGGCAGAACGTGAACGACGAGCGGAAGAGGAGCGTCTACGCCTGCAACAGGATGAGCAGCGTCGCCTACACCAGTTGAAGAAAAAAGAGGACGAAGAGCGTGCTCGGGAAGAGTCTGAGCGTCGTCAGAAAGAGGAGACGGTACGCAAGGCTCGTGAAGAGGAAGAGCGACGTATACTTGACGCGCAGGCCCGTCAGGTAGCCGAAAAGGCCGCCTCTAAGAAACGAGTTGAAGATAAAGCCCCAGCCAAACGTAAGGCACAGGATGACAAGCAGCCAACCCGTTATGGGCGTAAAGAGTTGCATGTTGCCAAAGGCAAGTCAGGGCGAAAAAATCAGAAAAAATCGGGTAGACGCCCGAAAGTGGTGCTTGAAACCGAGCATGGCTTTACCAAGCCAACCGCTCCTGTCGTGTTGGAAGTTCAAATTCCAGAGACCATTACCATTGGTGATTTGGCACAGAAAATGTCCACCAAAGCAGCAGAACTGATCAAGGTGATGATGAACCTGGGGACGATGGCAACCATCAACCAGATGATTGACCAAGAGACTGCAGGGCTGCTAATCGAAGAGATGGGGCACAAAGCGGTTCTGATGAAAGAGAATGCGCTTGAAGAAGAGCTGATTCTGGATGCACATGAGGGTGAGAGTGTACAGCGTGCACCGGTTGTAACCATCATGGGCCACGTAGATCATGGTAAAACCTCACTGCTTGACTACATTCGGGAAACCCGTGTAACCCAGGGTGAGGCGGGAGGTATAACCCAGCATATCGGAGCCTATCGGGTCTCTACCGATAAGGGTGATATTGCATTCCTGGATACTCCCGGACATGCCGCCTTTACAGCCATGCGAGCGCGTGGTGCCAAAGTGACTGATATTGTAATTCTGGTGGTCGCTGCTGATGACGGGGTCATGCCACAGACTGAAGAGGCCATCAACCATGCCAAGGCGGCAGGTGTACCGCTGATTGTGGCAATCAACAAGATTGATAAACCTGGTGCAGACCCGGACCGGGTTAAAAATGAGCTGGCTACCAAAGAGGTCGTACCGGATGATTGGGGTGGTGATGTAATGTTTGCCAACGTCTCCGCGCATACTGGTGACGGGGTTGAAGCACTGCTTGATGCAATCCTGCTACAGGCCGAGGTACTGGAGCTGAAGGCTGTCGCCGATGCGCCAGCTAAAGGCAATGTGGTTGAGTCCAGAGTGGATAAAGGGCGTGGTGCAGTGGCTACAGTTATGGTACAGAGCGGTACCCTGCGTAAGGGCGATATTCTGCTGGCTGGCCGTGAGTATGGTCGTGTGCGTGCGATGATGGATGAACATGGTGAACTGCTTGCTGAAGCGGGCCCTTCGACCCCGGTAGAGATTTTAGGGCTCTCCGGTGTGCCAGAATCAGGGGAAGAGGCGATTGTAGTACCTAACGAGCGTAAGGCGCGTGAAGTGGCCAATTTCCGCCAGGGTAAATACCGTGATATACGTCTGGCTCAACAGAAGCAGGCAAGCCTGGACCGTATGTTTGAACATATGCAGGAAGGTGAAGTCCACACCGTTAACATCCTGATTAAAGCAGATGTTCACGGCTCAGCAGAGGCACTGGGTGACTCATTGCTCAAGTTGGCAACCGAAGAGGTAAAGGTCAATGTAGTCTCTTCAGGCGTTGGTGGTATTAATGAATCAGATGCCAACCTGGCAATCGCCTCCAACGCGATTGTGATTGGTTTCAATGTTCGTGCAGATGCCTCTGCCAAAAAGCTGATTGAGTCTGAGGGGATTGATCTCCATTACTACAGTGTCATCTACGATGCGATTGAAGAGGTGAAACGTGCGATGGAAGGCATGTTGTCACCAGACTTCAAGGAAGAAATCATCGGCCTTGCAGAGGTGCGCGATGTATTCCGTTCGCCCAAGCTGGGAGCTATTGCCGGTTGTATGGTCTCTGAAGGCACCGTCAAACGTAACAATCCAATTCGCGTATTGCGTGACAATATTGTGATTTATGAGGGAGAGCTCGAATCATTACGCCGTTTCAAGGATGATGTCAGTGAAGTTCGTGCAGGAACTGAATGTGGTATTGGTGTAAAGAACTACAATGACGTACGTGAAGGAGACCAGATTGAGGTCTTTGAGCGTATTGAGGTTATTCGTACACTGTAATGGTTGCAGGTAATGGCCGTGCTCGCCGGGTTGGCGAGCAGATCAAGCGGGGTATTGGTGAACTGATACAGCGAGAGTTGCGTGACCCGCGTCTACAGTGGGTTACCGTTACTGCAGTACAGGTGAGTCCCGATTTCTCTCATGCAACCATCTTCTTTACCGTGTTGGGTGGGGTGAAAGATCTGCAAGAGACCGTGAAAACACTGGAGCACTCCAGCGGCTACCTGCGCACCAAACTGGGAAAACAGTTAAAGATGCGCATCGTACCTCTGCTCCACTTTAAATATGATGAGTCTGTTGAACGTGGTAGCTATATGGAATCACTAATCGAAAATGTGGTGTCTGAAGATGAATCTCATCACCCTTCTGAAGAGCTCACTGAACCCCTGCCACAACCAGAAGAAAAGGAATAGCGATGGGACGTAGAAATCGCAAGGGACGTAATGTCTCAGGAATTCTATTGCTGGATAAACCTGCAGGAATCACCTCAAATGGCGCACTTCAGCGGGTGAAATCGCTGTTTTTTGCCCAAAAAGCGGGACATACAGGGAGTCTCGACCCCATTGCAACCGGCATATTGCCCATCTGCCTAGGCGAGGCAACCAAATTTTCCGGTTTTCTGTTGAATGCCAACAAAAGCTATTTGGCAGAGTGTCAACTCGGTGTGGTCACACGTTCCGGCGATACCGAGGGGGAGGTTGTCAGTGAGCGTCCCGTTGAAAAGATGAGTGAAGAGCGTATCCGGCAGGCACTGCAGCAGTTTGAAGGGGAAATTCAGCAGATTCCACCGATGCACTCAGCGGTCAAAGTCAATGGACAGCCACTCTATAAACTGGCACACCAGGGGTTAGAGATAGAGCGTGAGCCACGCACAGTCACCATCTATGAGCTGGAGTTTGTCAGCTACGATGCAGAGAGTGAGCGCATGGAGATCCACGTACACTGCTCCAAAGGAACCTACGTGCGTACCCTGGTTGAAGATATTGGTGAGATCCTGGAGTGTGGTGCTCATGTAACCGCACTGCGTCGCACCACCCTGGGCCCTTACCTGGAACAGGATCTGCTGACACTGGAACAACTGGAAATAGTTCGTGATGAAGAGGGTAAAGAGGGGCTGGATCAACGTCTGCTCTCACTCGACACTGCGGTAGATGATTATGAAGCGGTACAGCTCGACGCGGATAGTAGCTACTACGTACGCCAGGGGCAGCCCGTGCAGATCTCTGGTGCGCCCGATGAAGGGTGGGTACGTATCTATGATGAAAGTAACAAATTTCTCGGTGTAGGAGAGATTATTGATGATGGGCGGGTAGCCCCCCGGAGATTAGTGGCTTCATAGCAGACCCTGTTTTACTTTCGTACAAACACCTCACCCTCAAAAACCGCTTTCACGCACCAAAACTGCAATAACCTGCCGTCCCAGCTCACTAACCCAGCTGCGCGGTGCCCCCTCAATGTGAACCACACCAGGCAGCCTCCAAGGGTTAGAAGGGAGCGCAGCATTCAATTGTAACTGTACACGATAGTAGGCCTGTTCAGGACGCAGAGCCGTCTCCGTCTGTTCAACAGGGCGTACCGCAATCGGCCCCCCGTGTAGCGAGGCGAGAGATGGCCAGGGCAGGGTGATCACCGCAGCCTCATCAATTGAGAGTACCGTAGCACCCAATTTTCCATGCATTCCATCATTGGCAAAAAAAGTTGCCGTAGCTCCTGGCTCAATCCGTAACAGATCCTCCTCTGCCAACAGGGCGCTGATTTGCCAACTTGCGGTGTTGACAATATCGGCAATCCCTTCGGACTGAGCAATCCACTGTCCGGGACGCAGTTCAGCAAGCCCCTGAACCTCTCCGCTGATAGGAGCATGAACAGAGAGTTCACCGCGTAGTGACTCAATTCCCATCAGCAAGCTCTGCTGCTCTGCCAACGCTCGAAACTGTACCCACTGCGACAGCTGATCTTTACGTGAGCCACCGCGCCGCTGAAGATGAGTCTGGATCAGATCAATCTTGCGTTGTGTCCTCTTTGCACGGCTCTCCAGTTCAGGTGACTCCAACACCAGTAACAGATCACCGGCCACCACAGGCTGACCGGGTTGAACGACAACCTGTTGAATTCGGGCATCTGCCGGCGGGAAGATTTTACGAAATTCGGTTGCCTCCACCACCGCAGGCAGGGTCAGTGTCGATTGCCAGGGGATCAGCGCAGAGAATAGCAGGGTAGCGAACAGCAGGAGCGTAGTGAGAGTATGGCGGTTCCAGCGTAACTGTTCCCG
>DUYW01000134.1 GCA_013349825.1 Gammaproteobacteria bacterium
CTGACTTTGCCTGGGAGAGTGATCCTTTAATGGCAAAACCTTATGTCTCGTTCCCATGCTCCAGCATGGCCTTTCGGTGATCACCACGGATAGCTTGACGTTCTTTCTATTGATCAATATGATTATAAGTATATTTATGGTCTAATGAGTTGATCAACCAATCGAAAATGGCTATAAAATACATCTGTTTGCCTTCTTGCTCTTGAAGTTTTGGGTTCTCAGTTGAGGTTATTCAATAGTATTGGAGATTCCTTATGTCTGGGATGCTGGAAAGAGGGGGGGCTGTGACGGTATCAAATAAAAAAACGCGTGCAAAACGGCTCTTGATTCACCAGTTAAAGAGTAGCTTGGGTGCATTACTGATATCGGTGATGACAATATCAAGCGTCATCTACTACTTCTCAGAACAGATACTGATGGATACGGTACAGCAGTCGATGCTCTACCATGCGAATTTTCGCGAGAGTCGTATTCACTCATTGTTAAAGAACGAAAAGCAGTGGATGGAGAAGAGTGCAGAAGACAGTGATTTTAGACAGAGGGTTGAGTGGTTAAAATCCCTGTTCAATATCAATGAGGACTCTGTAAGATATCAGTTTGCGCGTGATCAGTTTAGAAAAGAGCATGAGCTGCTGCTGAAGCAACAGGAGGTTGAGGACCTGTTGTTGATCACCGAAGAGGGGAAACTGTTTTTCTCGTTACGTCCAATGGAAGAGGAGATGGGGATAGACCTCACGATAGATGGGTTCTATGGAAAAACCATCCTTTCAGACTTGATTGAGGAGGTGGTTGAGAAAAAGAGGCTGGTGCTCTCCCGCTTTGGAAGAGTCGAGCAGATTGAAGACTCAACCGTAATGGTTGGAATCCCGCTGATCTCTAATTTTGTCGGAACCGAGGGGGAGATGATTGCCATACTGGTCAAGCCGCTTGCCATAGAGCGTATTCGTGAACTGCTTGAAAGTCATGATGGTTTGGGCGAGAGCGGAGAGGTGGTGATTGGTCAGTTACGGGGAGAGGTGATCGAAGATGGAGTTAATTTTATTAACCATTTTCGTGACGCTGAAAATCGACAACCGGACGCTGACTGCCAGCTTCTGCGTTCAGTAAGTCCAGAACAGTTCGCAATGATATCTGCGATATCAACAGTAAATGGTTCTGGGTGGCGACTGGATAACAGTTGTCGAGAGGTTTACTCAATCTGGAAATGGCTGCCTGAGCTGGGTTGGGGCATGGTGGTGAAACAGGATCGGGAGGAGATTCTGGCTCCGGTTGGGGAGTTGCAGCGCAAACTCCTGGTTGCCGCACTACTGGTACTGCTGTTTCTGATCTGGGTGGTTCAGAGACAGGTGCGTTCTGTTGTGTTACCGATTGAAAAACTTACCAAAGCGGCGGAGCAAGGAGATATAGCCTCACACCAACCGGGAAATGTAGAAGAGGTGAACCACTTGGCCGTAGCACTGCAAAAGAGTACCGCAGAGCTCACAAGAACCAATAGAGAGACTGATCAGGTCCTGGAATCACTGGATGAAGGTCTGCTTGTGGTGGATGCCAATGGTGTAGTCATACGCACCAACCCTAAAATGGGGAAGCTGGTGGGGAGTGAGAGTGCTGACTTGGTTGGGATGACACTGCACCAACTGCTCGAATCGGAAAAAGATCTGCGTTGTATTGATGGAACATTAATCCCGGTCACACTTTCACGGTCAGAAATTGAGGGTTTAGAGGGTGATGATGCTGAACAGGGGGATGAGGTGTTGATTGTCCATGATATGAGGCAGGTACTGTTAGCAGAAAATGCGATTCGGGCCAATAGCAGTAAAGATGAATTTCTGGCCTCGATGAGCCATGAACTGCGCACCCCGTTAACCTCTATTATTGGCTACAGTGAGCTTCTGTCAAATAAACTAAGAGACCCTGAACTGAGGGCACTCAATCGAACCATTGAGTACGCCGGTAGAAGTCAACTGGCCCTGGTCAATGATATTCTGGATCTCTCAAAGATGGAGGCCGGTAAATTTATGATTGAGAGCCACCCTTATGATTTACATAATCTGCTGGTTCAACTAGGCAAAATGTTTACCATTCAGGCACAAGATAAAGGGATCGATTTCAGAATAGAAGAACAGGCCACTTTTACCCATCAATTGTTGGGAGATGAAATGCGTGTTCGCCAGATCATCACCAACCTGTTGAGTAATGCACTTAAATTTACTGCTCAGGGGAGCGTTCATTTGCTGCTCTCAACAACAGAAGATCAACTGCAAATTGCCGTGACCGATAGCGGAATTGGCATCTCGCCAGAAAGCCTGCAGAAACTGTTTCAACGGTTTCAACAGGTTGATAGCTCCATCTCAAGAAAATTCGGTGGTACCGGGTTAGGACTCTATATCTCACACAATCTGGCGATGAAGATGGGGGGGGTGATTGAGGTAGAGAGTGAAGAGGGTAATGGGAGTACCTTCCGGCTAATATTGCCTTTGGTTGAGAGTGGCCTTCCCTGTATGGAGGTAGACGAGAGCTGGGAAGACACAGAACAGATGATAGAGCAGTATCAGGGGACGGTTTTGGTTGCTGAAGATACCCCGGATATACAGCAATATCTCTATAAGCAGCTCAAATCGTATGGCTGCAGCGTGACCTTGGCAGAGAACGGACAAGTGGCAATGGATTATGCGCTAAGCCAGCACTTCGACTTGGTGCTGATGGATATGCAGATGCCGGTAATGGATGGAATTGAGGCAACCCAAATACTGCGTAGCTTAGGCTCCGAATATCCTATCGTTGCATTGACGGCTAACGTAATGCAAGTGCACCGAGATAAATTCAACGAAGCAGGTGCCAATGACTTTCTGACTAAACCCATTGATAGCCAGGCAATGAGGCAGATACTAAAAAAATATTTGACCGTAAAACAGGTCAACAGCTCAGAGATCGACGGTTATGTTCATGAAGAGAGTGTGATAGATGATGAGATGATGCAGGTCTTTGTTGAAACCTTGCAGCAACACCGGGAAAAGCTGGACCGGGCCTTTAAAGAGCAGCAGTGGAAGCAGGTGCGTCAAACAGCACATGCCATTAAGGGCAGTGGAGCAACCTTTGGTTATCCGCCTCTCACAACGTGGGGGAAAGAAGTGTGTGATTTGATTGATCATGAAGCACTGGATGATGTGCAGGCTTCAGTGGTCAGGTTACAAAAAGAGATCGTTTTGGTGATAGCAGAGTTTTCCCCCGAAGAGGAAGCGGCATAAAAAATAGAGTAGTATCTCAGTATGGTTAAGTTCAGAAAGATTGGCACTATTTTTTTACCGATCACCTTGATTATCCTGCTGCTCTCCTACTCATCCTATCAGACCTCACTGGTGGTAGATAAAGCAGATATTTATCGCACAGAACAGGCCTCCCTTCATCTTGGTGCAATCAGTATTCATGACTCTATCGATAGCCTGTTTGCAGATCTGGATTACTTATCAACAGAGAATATACTGATAAACTGGATAGAGGGAGATCAAACGTCACGTCAACGCCTGATAGAGAACTGGATCACCTTTTCACGTACCCAAAAAATCTATGATCAGATTCGCTTTCTGGACAATAGTGGACTGGAGAGAGTTCGTGTCAACTATAATGGAGGCACCCCATTCGCTGTTGCGGATGAAAAGCTTCAGAATAAATCAAATCGATACTATTTTACAGATGCCATTAAGCTGGACCAGGGGCAGATATTTATTTCACCACTGGATCTGAATATTGAGAATGGAGCGATTGAACAGCCCTTAAAGCCCATGATTCGGGTGGCCGTGCCGATTTTTGATAAGACGGGTGAAAAACAGGGCGTGGTACTGCTGAACTACCTTGCAGAGCAGCTGCTCGATCAATACCTCAACAACAGCATAGGGTCAGATAACAGCCATTGGCTTGTTAATTCAGAGGGGTACTGGCTATCAGGGCCGACAGAGCTGGAGTGGGGCTTTATGTATAACAATGTTGAAGCCTCTATAGCGAAGCAATACCCGGAGGCGTGGAAAAAGATATCACTGGAGCAGGCGGGTCAGTTTGAAAATGTGAGTGGGGTATGGAGCTTTGAAAGTATTTCCCCTCTGCTGAATGAGCGTCATGGAGCTGAAGGGGTTGCAGGCTATCACTGGAAAGCAGTTGCCTTTTTACCGCGAGACCGATACGGGGCCTCTTTGCAGGAGACGCAGAATTATTACCTATCCATAACGGCTTTGGTGCTGCTTGTCACATTCATCAGTTTGAGCCTTCTATTGGCACTACGTGCAAAGCAGCTAGAGCATGAAAATGAGATTATTCAACTGAATGTGTCACTGGAAAAGAAGGTTAAAGAGCGTACTCAACAACTGACGGAGTTAAAGGAGCAGGCAGAAAACCTGGCTAAAACAGATCCTTTGACCCGCATTAGAAATCGCCTGGAGATGGAGCATGATATTGAAGCCGTGATTCAAAACTTTCAACTTCACCAGATCCACTTTGCGGTTTTAATGTTCGATATTGATTGGTTTAAAAGAGTGAATGATACCTATGGTCACGCTGTAGGTGATCGGGTGCTTCAGCAAACTGCTCAATTTATGAAAGAGGCAATCAGACGTGAAGATCTGGTCTATAGAGCGGGTGGTGAAGAGTTTGTGGTTCTTCTCAACCGCATCAGCCTGGATGGCGCATGGGTTGTTGCCCAGAATATTCGAACAGGTATAGAAAAGCACTTCTTTGAGGCAGAGAATGATCGATTCAAAGTAACGATTAGTGGAGGTATATACCACTCATCGATCAGCAGTGCGGATAACGTTCATGATGTTCTCAAGAGTGCAGACAGTGCGATGTATCAGGCAAAAAACAGGGGGCGAAACCGCGTTGTTGAAGCCGAACAAGAAGGTATTCAGTAGAAGGTGTTTTCATCAACTGAAGTGTCTGCAGGAGAAGCTTTCCATGAGCTTGTTCGGGAATAGAGAGCCTGCTGCGTCTCTACGCAGGTGGAAGAGGAAAGTACATCCAATGCGACACATCGAGTGCAATATTTTTCGCGGAGACAAAAACATTTTGTTTTTTAGAGTAAAACGCTGAGGTTACTTGAGCGGGTGCTTTGCCTTTAGCGGGTGCGTAAACGATATAGTAACCCCGGTCTACGGGATGGTGATCGACTATTTGTGTCCAGCCAGGGCTGTTGGTAGTGTTTGAAATGGAGTTGGGGGCTTCGCGTAACTCAACAGGTGCCCCCATGAGAGGGCTGTTTTGTATCAGCTTATGCAAGATCTCATCATGTTGGATATTCTCACTCATGCCTGAACTCCTCAACCTTTATTGATTCGTTTGCTATTATGGCTCTATTCTACAAAACTGAGACACCGATTAACAGTAAACTGCAGCACTGAATAAGTCTGGGCAAAATGAATCGTGCTCATAGCGCCAAAGATCAAGGCGCACCGCAAGGTGTCTCTCTCGAAATTCCTCTAACCAAGATCAGATTGGATCTTCTTGCCGATAGTGTAGAGTCCATTTCGATCTGAAACGCGATTGGTGACGTATCCTGTTCGTGAAATATAGATTGATAATGGTCTAGTTTCCCCTGTAATATCCCGTACAGGATATTTGAGGGGCAGGGTATTTAATATGAGTAAAATTATCACATACGGGAAAGTGAGATCTGTTGAGGACATCGGCAAATTGCTTCGCGCAAAACGTAAAGAGCAGGGTCTAACGCAATCAGATGTTTCTGATCTCACAACATTAAGTATTCGTTTTCTCTCTGAGGTTGAGCGCGGAAAAGAGAGGGCAGAAATTGGAAAGGTGATGGAGTACCTACAGAACCTCGGTCTTGACCTTTATGTAAAACCGCGCGGTGAACAGTGAGGCAACTAAAAGTCTACTATGAGGGGGATTTGGTTGGCACTCTTCTTCAACAAGTGGGTCAGTACATCCCCAAGTTCTACTATGACTCAACATGGATAGAGCATGGGTTTCCTCTCTCCCTCTCCCTGCCACTTATACCAGAGGATCTTGGTGAGAAAGCTTTCAACTTCTTTACCAACCTGCTGCCTGAAGGAGATGCGCGGACCCGTATCGTGGGAAAACTGAAAATTCCCAATGACGATTTTTCACTGCTGGGGGCCATTGGTGGAGAGTGTGCTGGTGCTTTAGTGTTATGCACAGACTATATGGACCCCGCTGATGGCTGGTATGAACAGATCAGCGAAAGCACTTTTGATCAGATGGTAGAGACCAATGGGCTAAGCATCACATCCATCCATAGTAAAAATCGACTCTCACTAGCCGGTGCTCAAGATAAGCTACCTATCTATATGGATGGTGATCAATATTACCTACCGCAAAATGGTGCAGCTTCGACTCACATTATCAAGTTCAACGTCCTGGCATATAAGAATGTGCCTGCTTATGAAACACTCATGGCGATGATTGCGAGTGAGGCGGGTATTACCGTTGCACCGATAAGCTATCACACACATACAAATGGAGCTTTCGCACTGATTGAACGTTATGACCGTGAGCTTGTCTCGAACTATGATGTAAGACGGTTACACCAAGAGGATTTCTGCCAAGCCACAGGCCGTAGCAGTGGGCAGAAATATCCGGTGAAAGATGATCAGACAGATAATGCCCTCGGTGAAATTATAGCCATCTTGCGTGAGTACAGCTCCAATCCGCTACAGGATATGATGAAAGTTATTCGCTGGCAGATCTTCAATGTCTTATCCGGCAATAGCGATGCACATCTGAAGAACATCTCTCTTCTGTACGCAGTCGACGCAAACAAGAGAGTTACCGTGAACCTAGCACCTTTCTACGATCTTGTCTGTACACATGCAATTGAACGGATATCTAAAGAGCTGGCTATCCCGGTTGGCAAACAAGATAACCCCGATAATGTGCATTATAGTGACTGGGTAGCAATGGCAGATGATTGTGGTGTTACTCAAAAAATAGTGATCAATGAAGTGATGCGATTGGCGAATTACTTACCACAGTGGACAGTGGAGTCGATTGAAAATTTTGAGGAGAAGTATGGAGCCTATCCTGCGTTGCAGCGTATTGAACGGTCGATCAACATCCTCTGCCGTAGAGCTATAGATGCAATAGAGCTACAGACTAAAAGATAAAGGAACCTCTGAAGTAACTATTCAGGGGTCATTTCCATAAACTCAGGCCACCGTCTCTCATAGAGCAGTCTCAAAGCATCGGAAGAGGATACTCCATTCTTCTGGCAGGTGGAG
>DUYW01000112.1 GCA_013349825.1 Gammaproteobacteria bacterium
GCCCCTAAATAGGCTTTGACTTGCTCTTCATCAGGTATATAGATCATGCAGTTGGCCTGCTTGAGCACAACATTGAGCATGACTCGTGCTGTACGTTTATTGCAGTCTGTAAAATATTGCAGGTACGCGAGGTTGTTGTGGATATAGATGGCTTGGTCAAACGGGTTATTGATCGTCTCACTTACGCTAAACAGGTGGTTAAGTTCTTGATCTAGTCTTGTCTTGGTTGCTAGTGGTATGTAGTTACAACCGGTAATAGCGACCTCTTTATCCCTTGGTGTGGCGCGCTCTGCGTCTGTTACCATTTCAGCTGAGAGGATGTAGTGTAGGTCTTTGAGGGTCTGTTTGGTTGGCTGTAGCTCTTTGCTGATGATCTGATGATAGGCATCTCGTAAATTGAGGATCATCTTGGCATCGCTGTATTTTTTCCCGCCTGCTGTTCTTCCGTACTCAATCAATGCCTGTGTATCCAGCTTGTCGTAGGTATTGCCCTCGATCAGGGCTGAGGTATAGATAAAATCAAAACCAAACTTTTCAACGTAGCTTTGGTTGTTGAGAAATTTATCTAGAGGTACTTTGCGACACAGCTCTTCCAGTAACCGAGTCTCATCTTTGGTGAAGATCTCTCTATTGTCTAAAAAATCTGGTTGATACTTGATCATTCTTTGTTTGGTTGATTAGGGAGCAAGTTGGGAGTTGAAAGGAAAACGCTCTTTGGGTCGAACCTGCGTTCTTTGTTTTTCTACCACTAACTGCACGAAAAGCACGAACAAGGGCTTTACTTGGTTATGAATCTTTTGATTGTTGCTTTTGGGTGGCTGCCGAAGTTTACCAAGAGTCCTAGTTTTAGGTTGGTGGCTTTCATGTAGTTTAGGATTTGGGCCTGATGCTCTGGTGCGATCTCTTTTACTGCTTTTAGTTCTATGATTATTTTGTTGTAGCAGATGAGGTCTGGCTTGTAGGTCTGTTTTAGAGGCTTACCTTTGTAGAGGATGGTGAGTGGTTGCTGGGCTTGGTATGGGATGCCTCTATTGTGCAGCTCTTGTTCTAGGCACTCTTGGTAGACTGCTTCAAGGAAGCCTGACCCGATTTCTTTGTTGACTTCGTAGATTGCGCCTTGAATTTTGTAGGTTTCTTCTTTGTAGAGTAGTTTCATTTTCTGCCATAAACTAACTTCTTTTCCTACCACTAACTGCACGAAAAGCACGAACACGGGCTTTTTTAGGTTATGGTAGACTTTGTGACTGGCTTTTTAGATGGGTAGATAAAGGTGGTGAGGATATTGAGATACCTTGATTTCTGTGCCTTCAGCTTTAACTGAATACCTCATCTAGTGTGTTTGCTTCGAGTATGTTGTCTCCCCAGATCTCTAGCTGTTCTATTGTTGCTTGGGTGATTTTCTCTTCAGCCCACTCTGGAAGGTCGCCAAATCTTTTTTGAATCAAACGTGCCAGCAGGTGCCCTTCTCCTTGTTGCATACCTTGTTGTATTCCGAATTCCGCCCCCAGCTGGTAGGAGGGTAGTTCACTCTGTTTGATTTGGCTGAGCATTTTCTCTTCCTCTTTTAGTATCTGTTGCAGATCCCGATTGGTGGATAGTATTTCCATCATGCTCAGGTATTCTCTGAACTGTTTTTCGTTGTCTGCTGTCAGTTCCTGTAGTCTTTGTATCAGGAAGTGTAGCATTTCACGGGCGGGCTTTCCTTTGAAATCGCAGAGGATTGCTAACACCAGGGCATCCGGGTTGTTTTGGGCGATCATGGTTTGGCAGTCGACTTTGTGCATGTCGATGATCTGGTAACGGTAGTCGAGTCCGGCTTGCTGTATGCCATGTTCCATGGTTAGCGGACGCTTTCCTATGTAGACGAGGTATTGCTGTATCTCTTCTTCTCTGTAGGCATGTATGATGTCTGTCCGGTAGCGCAGCATCCGCACTGGCATTGCCGGGTCGTTGCTGTTCTGGATTTCGATATGGAGGATGAAGGGGCCATCTTCTCCTTTCATGCGAGCTACGAGGTCTGCTCTACGCTCTTCTGTACGTTGGTATTCTGTCTCTAGAATCTCGGCTTCATCTACTTTTAGGTGAAACAGGATTTGGGCGATATCGACGGCTATCCGTTTGAGGATCTGTTTGGATACGATGTCTTTTTCGTTGGGCATATTTTTAGACGGGTGGGACTAAGCGTGTCTAGACGTTCGAAATAGCTTTTTTAGTGAGCTTTCGTGCCTTTCGTGGTTAATATGCTTTTTTGTAGCAAGGGGGAAACGGTTACTTGATTGCTGCATATGAATTTTGGCTTGTCTTCTTCAGTTTAGGCGTTCATTGCAAGTATGGAAGTGGAGCAACTCAAACAGCAGCGGTGTTTTTCGGATTTGTCTGTGGCTCGGCAGCCCTTTTCCTACCCGCTCGGTCTCTGCCAGCCCAAAGAACAGGGCAAAGCGCTCGATAGATCTGGTGGTGTAGACACTGTTAATAATCTCATCTGGCTCTCTGTAGGCACAGTCGTCAGGGTATACCTCTTGCATTATCATGGGGAAGGCCTGAATCATCCGCTCTGTGTAGAACTGCTCTGGTTTCCACTCACTTCCAAACTGTTGCAGTAGGTAGAGGGTAAACAGGAAAGAGTGTTGGATGATGTTGAACTCATCGTATCCATCACGGAAGCCCCAGTTGAGCTTTGTGGTGTAGGCCTTGAGGAGGGGGAGGTAGATACCCGCTATACCCTGCTGTTTGAGAAGTTTTTTGCACTTTGCTGTGGTTACAAAGCGCCCCTTATACTTTCGGATGAGGCCAGCCATTTTGCCGGTTAGGCGCAGCGCATGAAGCACATTGAAATCGGTTTCGCTGGTGAACTTGCGCATATAGGCGTGATCATCATCCCAGTATTGGTCTGCTAGATTACGACAGAGCTTAATTGGGAGGTTTCCTTTGGCGGTGGCTTTTGCCCCCTCTTCCCCTAGCGCCTCAACCAGTAGGTTAAAGAGGGTGAGGATGGGTGCTTCTGGTTGTTTGGAGAGCTGCTCTGTAAAGCTGATGTGGTGCGGTGAGTCGTATGGGGCATGGAGAAAACGATGTATCTGATCAGGACTGAGGCCCACGAAGTCGTCTATTACTCTACTGTTTTGGAGATGGCTCTGTTGTGCCAGAAACTGGTTGGCCTCTTCCAATGATTCAAACTGTTCACCTTCGAGCGCCTCTTGGATGGCATTGCTTGTGGAAGTGGGTGTTTCTGGGCGCGCGGTCTGCATGCAGCATTTTTTGTATTTGAGGCCGCTGCCACAGGGGCAAGGATCATTTCTGCCGGTTTTCACTTTCTGCTACCTTCCATCATACGAACCAGAGCAACCAGTTGCTGGTCTTTGCCCTCTGTTTTTAGTATTTGTGGGCTCAGCTCTGTTTTCAGTTGCCTGGGGCTCATTGTCATCATCTTGCTACCGAAGGTGATGAGTGTTCGAATGCCCATAGTACTATTGACTGGACTCATGATCTGCTGCGGCTTTCCCGGTTGCACCAGAAGAAAATCGGAGAAGATCGGTATTGTGCGATACCCTTGATGCTGCAGCTGTTGTTCTGCCGCATAAAGGGGATTGATATTATGATTGGGGATCGAATTCCCCACGCTACCGCCACACTGCACACGCTATCTTGTGTGGCTGTAGTCGTCTTTAGGCACCCACTACAATGGCTACCGCACGCCTGTGTCATTGAATAACCATGCGTTACCTCATTTACGGTTTAGGACTTTACATGGCATATTATCTAAGTCAAAAATTTTTTCGCTATCCCCTAAGATTGGCCATCTTGACTTGACCAGCCTGCGGCTGTTCGGGGCGGATAGGGTGGGGTTAAATGCTTGATTATGCATCTTACCCCCATCCTAGCCTTCCCCCTAAATGGGGAAGGAACTTCTGCATATTTCAATGCATTACCATCATACTAACTGACTGAGCTTTGTGGGTAATTCAGGAATAAGTATGCATAACCTCGTTTACAACCGAGAATTCTACAGGAGCCATACAGAAATTGCCAGGCAAAGAAAAAGGGGCTACCAGATTACTGAGGAGTGTACTACCGTCATACTTTTTGCTGATTACTGAAAAATATCTTCTAAGGTTTCTGCATCAAGAATTTTATCAATCCAATGGTTGAGCTCTGTTTCTGTGGCTTGGCTGATTTGTTCTTGTACTGGACTGGCTAGCTTTCCGAAACGGTGGGTTAGCAGTCGGCTGAGAACTCGAGCTGCTTCTTGCTGCATACCCTGTTGCATGCCCTGTTGCATGCCCTCTTCTGCCCCTAGCTGATAGGAGGGAAATGTTTTTATGTCTATTTGGCTTAGCATTCTCTTTTCCTCTTCCAGTAGTTGCTGTAAATCTCGATTGGTTGAGAGTATCTCCATCATGGTAACGTACTCTCTGAACTTGGCTTCGTTGTCTGCGGTTAACTTCTGCAGCCTATGCAGCAGGAAGTGTAACATTTCACGCTCTGGTTTGCCTTTGAAGTCGCATAGCACCGCTAATACGATGGCATCCGGGGTATCTTGGGCGATCATGGTTTGGCAATCGACCTGGTGCATATCGATGATGGTGTAGTTGTATTTGAGCCCTTTTTGATGGATGTGATCCACCATACTGAGATTCTTCTTGCCAATATAGACCAGGTATTGGTGTATCTCCTCTTTCGGGTAGTGGGCCATGATGCCTGTGCGGTATCGCAACATTCGCACTGGCATGGTTTTATCGTTGCCGTTCTGGATTTCGATGTGGAGTATGAAGCTCTCTCCTTCTCCTTTCATCCGTGCAACGATGTCTGCTCACCGATCTTCTATCGTTTGATATTCGGTTTCCAGGATTTCTGCATCATTCACTTCCAACTCAAATAGTATTCTGGCAATATCCAGTGCTAACCGTTTGAGCAGTTTTTTAGAAATAATGTCTTTGTTTCCCATTGGTTTTTATTGTACCACCAGAGCCGCTCTTTCTGCTCAGTATACCGAAGGGGCAGGCTGCCCTTGTTTCACTGAGCTACATCCCGAGACCTTTGACCTATCCCCTAAACGATCTACTCCAGCAGCTCTAATAAAGCTGGGTGCCAAATTGATTTTGGGATACTTCCCATTTTCTTGCTTAAGCGAACTTTATCAACACTACGAATCTGATCCAGTAAGATACGAGCTTGCTTACCATTAAATTTAGTTGTTGGACGACAACCTAATGGTTGGCCTTTGCTAGTGATTGGGGCTATTAAAACTCGTGGAAGAGAGCTATTCATGTCACTTGGGGAAATAATCAGACAAGGGCGTGTTTTACGAATTTCACTGCCGCGAGTTGGGTCAAGCTCTACCCAGTAAACCTCTCCTCGCTTCACCATTCCCACTCTTCCTCTTCTTCAGGAAGAACCACAAAATCTTCCCATGGGTCACTATCCAACTCAACTTGGTAGCCGTCGAACCAGCCCTTTCGTGGCTGTTCTTTAGAAGGAGATATTACGATTTCATGGTCTCTCATCGTCATTTCAACCTCCCCCTCAAGCCCAGTTTCAGCAAGAAAAGAAGCAGGAATAATGACCCCTTTTGAGTTCCCAATAGATCGTATTGCTGCTTTCATGGAACTTCTCCTGTCGGCTGAAATGCATGTTGCAACATAATTATAACATGCCGGAAAAAGAAATCGGCTATAAATCGGCTGACGTGAGGGTGAACTAATGCCTTGGAAACAGCTCTTCGAGGGTATTGGCTTCCAGGATGCTTGAGGCCCACTGCTCCAGTTGATCTGTTGTGGCATTTTCCAGCTTTTGGGTTGTCTGTAGATCAAGCGGGCCAAATTTTTTCTCGATCAGACGCACCAGGAGGGCGACTTCTCCCTGCTGTATGCCTTGTTGCATGCCCAGAGCCTGGGTATCCAGCTTATCGTAGGAATTGCCCTCGATCAGGACTGAGGTATAGATAAAATCAAAACCAAACTTTTCAACGTAGCTCTGGTTATTGAGAAATTTGTCCAGAGGCACTTTGCGACACAACTCTTCCACTAACTGAGTCTCATCTTTGGTGAAGATCTCTCTATTGTCTAAAAAATCTGGTTGATACTTGATCATTCTTTGTTTGGAGACGATGTCTTTTTTGTTCATGGTGACAGTGTAGCTTTACTGGTCATATCACCCATCAGATGCTTTGTAGTCCGTATTTTGAGCCAGCTCCGAGTTGATAAAGAATAAGGCGCGGACTCAACCCTGCAGTACAATTTTTTCTGGATTCAACTATAAACCTAGCACTTTGATTTCATCTACCTTAGAAAAACCTTGGTCATGGGTAATCAGCGCTGCGGATTGACTATAGATCGCGCTCGCCACTTGAATGGCATCAGGCAATTTTAGTTGGTAACGTACTCTGATTCTTGCGGCCATGAGTGAAAGCGCTGCGTTCATCTCTTGAAACTGCCAATTTGGACTGGCTGTTAATAACTGATAGTAGCGATCTGCCAGAATCTCATTACCATGTTTAATTGGCCCTGCAAGCACTTCTGCCAGAGTCACTACAGAGATGACCGCACAATACTCGCCAGAGTCGATCTTTTCAAACAGCGGACGAAAAGGATCGAGCAGTGTTTGGTGCCCCTCCAATAGATAGATAATGGGTGCCGTATCCATCATCACCTTTGCACCAACAGGCATTGTGGTTAGGTCAATCACTCCCATTCGTCCCGATATCCACGAATGGTTTGCTGAACGTCATCTCCCCATAACCCTGCACCCGTCCCACAAAGATCAAATAGCTTCAATCCTTTGCCGGTATCATCCACTCGCTGATCCAAAGGCACCAGCGCTGCATAGGGTATACCGCGCTTTTTGATGATGGATGCCTCACCTGCATAGGCACGGTCCAATAGTTCAGGAAACCTTCTTCTTGCAGCCTCTGACCCCATTTCCAACATAATTTTATCTCTCACTCTCAGTCGACACAGTACGTACTGTACAGTCCAGATTGCTGACTGTCAATATTTAAGAATAAAAGCAAATTGACTCACAAATAATGTAACCGCAGCGTAACTATTCAGAGGTGTTAACGGAAAATAACCCTTGACAGGGTTTTTCAGTAAAAACGTGATTTTCACCCTACTCCCGCACCTCTTGCTTATACT
>DUYW01000231.1 GCA_013349825.1 Gammaproteobacteria bacterium
GATATCAAACAGGATATCAAAGTAGAAGAGGCTCCACTCGGCTTGGCCGGTGGTATGGCCAAAGCTTTCATTCGTTCCCCACTTTCACCATTGTTGCTGTTTGCAATGTTGGCTATGGGTTTTTTGGGGCTGATGATGACCCCACGCCAGGAAGACCCACAAATTTCTGTACCGATGGTCGATATCCTTGTGCAGGCTCCTGGAGTACATGCTGAACAGCTGTCCGGGTTGGCGATTGAGCCACTGGAGCTGATTATGAGTGAGATTCCGGGTGTCAAGCATGTCTACTCTGTGACTCAGCGGGGCGGTGGCGTGGTCACTGTACAGTTTGTGGTGGGTGAACAGGTCATCCCGTCACTGGTGAAGGTCTACAACAAACTCTCAGCCAATCACGACCGGATTCCTCCGGGGGTTGCAGAGCCGTTAGTGAAGGCCAAGGGTATCGATGATGTACCCATCGTTAATTTAACCCTCTGGTCAGATGAGGTGGATGACAGCGCGATGCGGGCACTTTCAACGGATGTGTTGCATATTCTTGAGACCATTCCCCATACGGGTGAAGCCTTCATTGTGGGAGGACGCAGAACACAGGTGCGGATTGAGGTGATGCCAGAGCGGCTCTCCGGTTTTGGAATCAGCCTCGATCAAGTGGCTAATACGGTTCGTACTGCAAATGGAGAGCAGGTCGCAGGCCACTCTGAGGCGGGAAATCTCAACTTCAAGATCTATACCGGTTCCTTCCTCCATACTGCTAAGCAGATCGCTAATCTGGTCGTGGGTGTCCATAATGAGATGCCGGTCTATGTGCGCGACATTGCGAGTGTCTATCAAGGTCCTGAAGAGGCCAAGGGGATGGTCGAATTCTATACCGGTGATCAGTATGGCGGCGAAGGGCAGGCCAATGGTTTGCCTGCAGTAACCATTGCAATTGCAAAGAAAGAGGGGAGTAATGCAGTACCGGTAGCGAATGCGATTCTCTCCAAAGTGGAGGAGTTGAAAGGGACATTGATCCCCTCCAATATCCATGTAGATGTGACCCGGAATTATGGTGCCACAGCAAAAGATAAGGTAGATGAGTTGCTCTTCAAGCTGGTGGTTGCAACACTGGCGGTAACCGTGCTGATCTACCTCAGTTTAGGCTGGCGGCCCGCGCTGGTGGTGACGATTGTGATTCCTGTGGTGATTCTGTTAACCGTGTTTGCGGCCTTTATGCTGGACTACAGTATCAACCGGGTGAGCCTTTTTGCACTGATTTTCTCTATTGGTATCTTGGTAGATGATGCGATTGTGGTGGTTGAAAATATCTATCGTCGTTGGCTCATCAATAATGATACCGATGAAGAGACCGCTATTGATGCGACTCGTGAGGTTGGCAACCCGACCATTCTGGCAACCTTGACGGTGATTGCAGCGCTGTTACCAATGGGATTTGTAACCGGAATGATGGGGCCATATATGGCACCGATTCCTGTTTTAGGGTCTGCAGCGATGGCCTTTTCATTGTTTGCAGCCTTTATCTTTACCCCATGGCTGACCATGAAGTTACGCCCCTCAATGAAGGCGCTGAAGATTGCAGAAGAGAAAGAGCATAAATCACAAGAGCGTATTGGCCGTATCTATGAGGGGATGATTCGCCCGATGGTTGAGAATCGTCTACTGAGCTGGATTGTGCTATTTGCTATTATCGGTAGCTTCTTTGCGGCAGTCTCTCTCTTCTACACCCATGGGGTGAAGACCAAGATGCTTCCGTACGACAATAAGTCTGAATTTGATGTGATGATTCGTATGCCTACCGGTACAGCAATGCCGGTAACCGCCAATGTGGCCCGTAAAATGGCNACGATGATCGAGAAAGCCGTGCCCGAAGCCGTTGCACTACAAACTTATACCGGTCGTGCAGCACCATTTAACTTTAATGGGTTGGTGCGTCACTACTATCTTCAAGAGTACCCCTGGATGGCGACCATCTCGGTTCAGTTGGCGCATAAAAAAGATCGTGAGCGCAGTAGTCACGAAATTGCACTGGTTCTGAGAGATCTGCTTAAACCAGTGGCCGACAAAAGCGGAGCACGCCTGACGATTGCAGAGGTACCGCCCGGTCCTCCTGTGTTGCAGTCTGTGGTTGCAGAGGTCTATGGCCCGGATGCCAAGACGCGTCGGGTTGTTGCCAGCGAGTTGACCGATATTTTCAAATCCTCTTCAATTATGGAGGATGTGGATAACTATATGAATGATCCGCATCAGGTACTCCACTTCGTGGTTGATACCGAGAAAGCGAATCGTCGNGGTATCTCCGTCAGTACCATTAACCGGAATCTGACTTTGGCAATGGGAAGCGTCCCGTTGGGTGATGTAAAGCAGGGTAAAAGCCGTGAGCCGACCCTGATTACACTTGAGGTACCACTGGCAGTGCGTTCTCAAATTATCAGCCTGTCTGATCTGCCGGTACCGACCATGGATGGTCGAGAGACCGTTCCACTCAGCGAGTTGGGTCACTTTGAGACCTTTATGGAAGACCCCGTGATCTATCATAAAGACTTGCGTGCAGTGGAGTATGTCGTCGGTGATGCGGTCAATGATCTGCCTGCACCACTGTATGCCATGTTTGATCTGGAACGGATCATGGCAGAGCGGGATTTCCGTGACCCTCAAGGGGAGAAGATTGAAGGTGGTTGGATCTCAGCCCCAGAGAAGACCTTCAAGAGTGGCTTCAAATGGGATGGTGAGTGGCATGTCACCTATGAGACCTTCCGTGATATGGGGATTGCCTTTGGTGTAGCGCTGATTCTGATCTATATTCTGGTGGTATGGCAGTTTGGTAACTTCATTATTCCGCTGGTCATCATGGCACCGATTCCTCTGACGATGGTCGGAATTGTTCCCGGTCACTGGATTATGGGGGCAGAATTTACGGCAACCTCAATGATCGGATTTATCGCTCTGGCGGGAATCATTGTGCGTAACTCCATTCTGTTGGTTGATTTTGCCCAGCTTGAGCTACGGGGGGGGAAGAATCCCGTCTCAGCAGTGATTGATTCGGGAAAAGCAAGAATGCGTCCGATTGTTATCACTGCATTTGCCTTGGTGGGTGGCTCTAGTGTTATTTTGACCGACCCGATTTTCCAAGGTATGGCTGTCGCACTGTTGTTTGGTGTTGTTGTTTCTACACTGCTGACCATGATTGTTATCCCCTTGGGCTGTATCAGTGCAGGGACTGCACTCTATCCAGAGGATATGTTGACGCCGGATGGAAAGATCAAGGGTGGTGAGCAAGAGATGGTTGTTGCTGAATCATAACTATTGAGCACAATGTTGTTTAGGTTGTTAATGGGTATAACTAAGGGAGTCATAATAATGATGAGTCAAAACCGAATACTGCCAGCTAGAGAGCTAGTCAAGAATCTGTTAACAGGGTTTATCGTGGTCTCGGCTTCTGCTGTAGTTGCAGAAGAGTCCTGGGTTGCGCCTGCACCGATGGGACCTTATGGAGGTCATTTTGATTTTGGTGTCCCGGTCATAGAGAACTCCGGGCAACTGGCTGCAACTCCGTTGCAGCCAGAGTATGCAATGTATCGCAACCGTGGTGAACTTCCCGTGGTTAATGCCTCTTATGCAACGCTTCCTGAAATGAAGTCACAAAATGTGATCTATCAGCAGGATGAGCTGACACAGATCGACCCGGCTTGGAGTTTGGACGAGCAAGCTGAAGTGGTAGCCCCTCTGGGGGTGACAGGGATGGAACATGAGAGTGACGATGTCTGGGCATTGGGTGAAATTCGTGCAGATCATCTGCCACAACTGCTCAGCAGTGAAGAGCAGGTGGCCAATCTTCAACAGCAGGCAACAAAGAGGCTTGATATGACCCCTTGCACCACTGCTCCTGTGGAGGGTGAGGCTGCGACAACGGCCCATTCCCCTTACCAAGAAGCGTTGCTGGATGAATTTGAGTCAGCAGAGCTGGATATGGATGTGGTTGCACGAGACGCAGATCAGCTTTCTCGAACTGAAGAGCGTAACAGTCGCCAATGGAGTCGTATGGCCCCCACGTTCTACCCTACCTTTATGCCAGACTACGCATTGGGGGTTCGTAGAGCCGATGCAATGGATCCGTTGGCGCTGATACCTCAAATGAGAAATCCGGTTCAATATTTTGGTTTCCAGCAGCAGTAGCCGACAGTGGGGAGGAGCGATACTCCTCCTGCTATTGAGTATTCTGCACTTGCCTGTAGCTGTTGCGCTAACTGAATTTTCGGCAGAAGTTCAATACTACAACCAGCAGCAAAAACAGTTAACTATTCATGGGAGTCTGTATGTTTCAGATGATGTAATCCGTGAAGAGTTTAATCGGGATGGCAAAGTTGAGGTCAAAATTACAGACCTGTTTCGAGGCACCACCTCCATGCTTGATCTGGAGCGAAAAGAGTATCAGCGGGTCGCAGAGGTGTTCACAATACCGCGTAACCCTGCACAATTTTGTGCGGAAATGGCATTGCTGGAGTGTGGGTTTAAAGGTTATGAAGAGATTGAGGGTGTAAAGACGGAACGCTGGGGGGCAGACCTTGGTTTTGGCTCCCTGAGTGTTGACGTAGTTGCTTGGTATGATCCATCAATTCAGTACCCGCTACGAATCAAGTTGGGCAATGGCAACGTTCTTCAACTCAGTCGTGTAGAAAAAAGACGTATCCCTTCCAGCCTCTTGAGTGTGCCTTTTGGTTTTAATGAGGTGGATCAGCTCAAGCATCCACAGGGGGACTATTTCTCAGTCTGGCCATAACAGTGTATAATTAATTACCTCTTTTCTTATGGTCTGTTGGTTTTGAGTCAAATTGAGCCGGGTTGAAGTAGTAGGAAGTGATTTTTTTACACCCTCTTTCTAGAGGGTGATCATGGCTCTTACTGCTAAACCTCTCAGGAAATAGCGTACAGATTTTTGCAAGCTGCTCTAAAATAAAGACAGTGTTGGACATTAAATTATGAAAGTAATGATCAGGATGTTGGCATCAATCCTCCCCGGAATTATCGTCGGGCTAGGTGTGATCGCCTATCTGGAGCGTGAGAATTTGCAAGAGAGGTGGGCGATGTATGCCGGAGGGGGAGAAGTACGGCCTCATATTGACAGCAAGTCTGGATATGAGACGCAACCTTATCTGCGTAAGCCTGAGAGGACGATCTCTCCGCCTCGGAACCCTTCTCAACATGAGCGCAGAGTAGAACTTGCTGAGCCACTACAGTCTGTGCAGAGTAAACAGTTGACACCAAATACAGCTTTTGTAGTTGAAGCAGAGCCAGCTCCGCTCCAGAAGAGAGAGGAAGAGACTCAACAGCCGGTTATACTAGATAGAGTGGTTAAAGCCACAGAATCTGTTAAGCCTTCTGTAAAACTGAATGAGCAGCAAGAGGTGGCTGCAGTGTCTGTTCAGCGCCCCCTGCCAGACCTGAGTGAATTGGTTGGCTTGACATCGCCCGCTCAAAACAGCAATACCGCAGAACTTCCTAAGGCCGTAGAGCAGAGTAAGCAAAGTAGTCTTTCTCAGATTATTGAGCAGGAGCAGATGCTCTCTCAGATTTTTGATGATCTACCCGAACTGCAAGAACAGATTGCAAGCTTGAGTAAACCGATAGAGGCACTTGCAAAACAGTTCAATCCGATCGGTAAGAGTGCTGTATCTGATCGTCCGCAGCCGAATGGAAAAAAAGGAGGGGAAGATATCTGGCGCATGGATGCGGTTCCAGAGGTTGAGACTCAGCCTCAATGGCTATGGAATCAAGGGCGCCAAGCCTTCTGGGAAGGGGATTATGATCGGGCGATAGAGAGCTACCGTTCACTGCTGCAGGAGGAGCCCAAGAATCCTGATGCCTGGGGCGAGCTAGGTAATATCTACTATGCCAAAAAAGATTGGGTGCGGGCAGTCCGCGCTTTTGGCCGAGCAGCAGCCTCCTTAACACATCAGGGTAGAGATACAGAGGCAGAAAAGATCATGACCGTAATTCGCGGCATTGATCCCCAGCTTGCCGAAAGGCTTACGCAAGAAAGGCTTACGCCAGATTTGCCGTAATAAGTATTAATTAAACAGTAAGTTAGAACTTTCTAATTTTAATCTGTACCCATTTTTTCTTTGTTGATAAACATGGTACAGTGCTCCATCCATTTATAGTGCAGGGTTAATTTATGTCTACAGAGAGTACAGCAGCGGTTGCTGCAGAGAGTGGTGCTGGAACGGTGTCAACAGGTGCTGGGGCTGATGTCTCACCTATCGGAGGTCAGCCTCTAGAACGTTTTGCGAGCTGTTTTGAGAAGAGCGCACGCCGCTGGGAGATGGTTGTCTACCCTGCACTGTTCGCTTTTTGTGTCCTCTCAATCTATGGTTTTTACATGATCTACCATCTGACACAAGACATGTCCCATATTGCACGTAATATTCAGGTTATTTCTACCAGCATTGACCCTTATATGGGGCCACATATGGCGAGCATGGTGGATGGTATTGAGAACATGTCCAGTAATGTCCAGGTCATGACCCGTAACCTCAATGCAATTGATGGCAATATGGAAGCGATTACCGTCTCTATGGAAGATATGAAAGGAAGTCTGCAGCAGATCACCGGCCACGTGAAGACACTGGAACCGATGATGGCCAGTATGAACAACCTCGATCAATCAACACAACATATGGCGAACAGCACCTTTCACATGACGCGTGAGATGGGGTCTATGAACCGTGGCATGTCACCACGTGGCATGTTCTCACGCTTTAGCCCGTTTTAGTTTTACCTCGGGTCGATTGTTTGTCATAGTACTTGACAGCAATCGATCAAATACGTAAAGTTCGCATCGCTCTATGGGGCTATAGCTCAGCTGGGAGAGCACCTGCATGGCATGCAGGGGGTCGGCGGTTCGATCCCGCCTAGCTCCACCAATTTACAAAAAAACCATTGATTATCAATGGTTTTTTTGTTTTCAGAGTGCAGGCACACCATTGCTCTTACCTTTAGGGCTTCTCCAAAGATGCTCGTAAAATATTCGAGCGCTTCAGGTTTA
>DUYW01000225.1 GCA_013349825.1 Gammaproteobacteria bacterium
CACTATGACGATGTGGTAGAAGAGGTTGTTCGTTTTCTACAGCAAAGAGTCGCCGCCTGTGAGCTGGCGGGGATAGAGCGTAGTCAGATCTGGGTTGATCCCGGCTTTGGTTTTGGTAAAACCCTGGAACATAACCTGCAGCTGCTAGAGTCCCTAGATCAGTTTCAAGCGTTGGGGATTCCGCTGCTTGTTGGAGTCTCTAGAAAAACAATGATCGGTGCACTGCTGGGAGATCTCCCTGTAGAGAAGCGAGTATTAGGCAGTGTCGGCGCAGCAGTGGTTGCTGTGGCGCGCGGAGCCAAAATTGTACGGGTGCATGATGTTAAGCAAACGGTACAGGCCCTACAAGGTGCAGGGCTGTACCCCTTCCCCCATTGAGGGGGAAGGTTGGGATGGGGGTTGAGGCTATGAATACTTACCAAACCTCTACAGCAACCGCGCAGACGATAAAATCTCCTTAATCTTATCGTCATAGTTCGCAGCCTCACGCATCGCAGTAATCATTCGGTCCATTCCACGAATCACCTTCCTCTCATGGTCGTCACGTCGTTGTCGATAGCGCTCAACCAGAAAAGGGCTCCCTAGGCTGGCAACAAAAAGTGCCAGCAACAGGGTTTGGATAAACTCAAAACGTTTATCAACCTGCTCAAAGCGTTTGTCGACTTGCTCAAAACGTTTATCAACCTGCTCAAATCGCTTATCAATCTGTTCAAATCGCTTCTCTATCTGTTGAAAGCGCATTTCAGCAACCCGCTGTTCCCCCTGAATCAACTCCATTAACATGCGAATGTCCCCTTTGGTCGCAGGCTCTGTGGCAGCCATGCTTGCAGGGTATAGTTGAATGGTAAAAAGAGACAAAAAAATAGCAGTCTTAAGCATGATTTAAATTTTTACAATTTGGCACTGTTCAGGTGTCTGTGAATCTGAATTGGTATCTCCGTAACCAAGAGAGTTCTTCAGCTAAATGCGCTAGGAGCTTGTCCCAGAATAGAAGCCGTAACGAAAATCACAGGCATGGTAATAAGGTGAGTTTATTGGGTGAGGCGAATAGTGTCGCTATTTAACGAGTTCGATAAGCTCAGATTATGGTTTTTATGGGGTTTGTAGTAGGCTCTCTATTCTCGGACAGGCTCCTAGTGTAGCAGAAAGTAGTAGGATCGATATAGGGTTCACTTACAGGATTTAGGCATCATTTGCATGACTGAGCCTCAGGTGTACATATTTGTTGAATATTATTGAGCATTTTTAAAATAGGACGCTGCTCATCTTCAGGGAGCTTCAATATCCAGAGATTGAAAGCTTGAAGATCTTCTGGCATTAGACTTGTTTGGGATGAGAGCTGTTGGTTGGCTATCTCGTTAGAGACAGGTGCCTCCCCTCTGCCTGTTGTCAGCCACTCAAAATTAACGCCCAGTGACTTGACTAATGACTCCATGCGTTTGCTGCTTGGGGAGGAAATTCCCGCTTCCCACTGACCGCATGCACCACGAGATACGCCTAATATCGATGCCAGCTGTGTTTGAGACAGCTGCTTTTCTTTACGTGCTTGTCTAATCCGCTGTGCGAGGTTCATACGACCTATTATAGAGCTTTGTAACAATTTTGTAACATTTTGTTGTGTGAAGAGAAGATTATGAATAGTTTCATAAGTGCCTTCACCTGTCTGCTCCCTCCCCCAAGAAGCAGGGGGAGGGCTGGGGAGGGGGTAGAGTGTAAGAATTTATGCAACGCTTAATCATAGGCTCAATTTTTAATTATTCTCATCCTTGCTGGAAGTGCAGACGTAGTGTAGCTCCTGCATATCGGTTAACACCTTGAATACGCGGCTCCGATGCTCATCAGGCAGACGCATGGCCCAAGAGTTGAAAGCCAACAACTCTCCTGGAAGAGGCTCATCCTGTGGGTTCGAATACGCTGGGGAAGTAGGTTCAGAAACCTTATTGAAGCTCATTTCGTTATTCCCGCGTCCAGTAGCGAGCCATTCAAAATGAACTTCAAGCACTGTTGCCAACTTGCGCAAATTTTGGCTACTAGGGGTTGAGTAACCAGTCTCCCACTGACCACATGCACCTCGGCTGACACCAATGATAGTGGCCAGCTGAGACTGTGAGAGTCCTTTTGATTTCCGTGTGTTAGAGATTCTATCGGCAAGATCCATCCCTCTATTATAAGTGGTTGTAATAAATGGTAATATAAAAAGCGTGCTTAGGGAACACCTGAACAAGCAGCCCCACGGCAAATCTACGCTAGCCGCTAAGCCATTGAAAGTTTGCTTGAGTTACGAGTCATTTTCAGGCAATCAAACACAGCTCTGGTGTTGAGTAGCAACTTCATCATCATCTCTGGCATTGTCTCATTACTTTTCCTGCGCTGTTTTCTGTTTTCAAGCAGTCCAATTGCAAATCTCCTTAGTTGAGTGATGTTTTCTGGACCATACCCAGTTCGTATCTGACTGCGATCCTCATCATAGTTCCAGTCAATAATGTAATGTGTACTCTCTACCTTCCAGTGACCCCGATTATCTTTCAATACCTGTTCAGCACTCTTCTGCTCTACTGAACAGCTGGTAATTCCATAAACGATCTCACAGCTCTCTTTGCTGCTTTTCTTATCGATCGACTCCCGCTGAATCATGAAGGACTGTGCAACATGCGGAAAGTCGAGGTATTTATTCAGTGCTGTAGTGGTCCAAATCTTTCGAGTTTCGATACGACCATGCTCCCCCTCTCCATATTGCACAAAGTCAGGCGTAATTGATGGGTTAGATTGAAAGTAATAGCGGATATCCTCCAGCAGATTCTTCTGATTACCTTTGGCTGTGAAGTGGTAGTGGGCATTACGCTCC
Source organism: Gammaproteobacteria bacterium (assembly GCA_013349825.1). Lineage (GTDB taxonomy): Bacteria > Pseudomonadota > Gammaproteobacteria > Thiopontia. The sequence continues at coordinate 2,846 of DUYW01000225.1, forward strand.
TCTACGAGATACTGAGCAATACTGCGTTGGGTCAGCAGTGCATCCATGGTAACGGTCTTCCCCTCAATGTCGATAAGATCAAGCAGTTGAGACGCAATTTTGATCTCATTGGTCTGCTTCTCTTCGTCACGGCCCTTTACAGGTAGCGTGCCTACTTTTTTTGGGCGTAGCAACCGCCACTGTCATGACCAATGGCACTCATGATATGGGTCTGGTGACCGTTACCATCAATCGCATTGCACATGGTCTTTCCATCAATGGCAAGACTATCATCCTCACTGCCATATTGCTCATTCCATGCTGCAAGCGATTGATTTAGCTGAGCAGGTGAGACGCCAATCATTACATTGCGAATGACAGTTCTACTGGGGGATTCATATTTCCCCTGACGCTTTCTACAACGAAATCGTGCCAGTGACTTCTGGCCTAAATTATCGACCCAAAGATGGATGTCCTTGTACCCACGCATTCCACAAAGAATGGCAGCAGCTACCAGCGCCAATACCGTGGGTAGAGGGTGCTTCCTCCCCTGTGCTCTTCTGGGGTCATCAATCTCTCTGAAATAATCATAAAGTGAATCTTGGTGTGCTGCTCTCAATTTCATTCGTACTCTCCCAGAATGGTATCTTTCATGTAGGACTGGACGAGAGAGTAGTTGACGGCTATTACGCTGCAGAGGCTGTAGAAAGATCAGCTTCTGTGAGTGGATCTTTTTACTGTACCCTTTTCCACTCCTACGATACCCTTTTGTTTTTCCTACTTCTATCCAATTAGAAGCACGATATACAGTCCCTGTAAAAAAGGTTGGGTCCACAAAGGTCTCCAGTAGCAAAACTGGATAACCAAAGCGCTCAACCCAATCCTGCTGGATACGTTTCCTGCTCAGCGAAAGAATCTGTGACCCCAAATTTTTATAATGGCTACCGGGAAGAATCAGAAAGCGGGAGTTATTGACCACCAGCTTGAGACGATCAAATTGATGCCGGTAATCCCAGCCAATCCACTGGTCCCTGGCAGAACAACGCAGGGCTGATGCCGAAAATGTCAGCAGTGCCAACCACTGGTCATCAGAGGTCGCAACATACCAGATGGTATCGCTGATCTTGGGCAAGGCACCAAGGTAGTGATGCTTATTCATCAGTGACTGAAATAATGCCTCTTCAGAAGGATGGACCACACGAATCTGTAGTGCAGGGTATTTCAACGGCTCTCTCGTTATTGTTTTATGGAGCAGTTTATACCTCAAAGTGGATTGAATTACCAGAACTCAGGGGTATCTTTTTGTTTTTTATTAGGGGATGTTGTTAGTAAAGATCCGCCGTGCAGTGAGGACAATAGGCCACCCCATTACCGATATTCTCCCGCTCGCCAGGAATCCCCAGTTCACGCCATTTGGCACCGGTTGCAATAATCACTGTTTTGCTATCGAAGGATTCTCCAGAAGAGAGGTGAACTGTTTTTGGATCACCCTGTTCAATGCGCTCCACCCGCAGATGCTCACGGATGGTGATCTCATACTGGTTCATGTGGTTCTGCAGTGCATTGACCAACTCAGGCCCGGTGGTTTCAACCACTGAGATTAGATTCTCGATGCCCTGTGTATCCTTTACCTGGCCGCCAATACGGTCGGCTACCATCGTTACTTTCATCCCTTTTCGTGCTGAGTATATTGCGGCTGCTACACCGGCTGGACCACCACCCACAATGGTGACATCCTGTTGAGGAAGCTGCGGTACTGTAACCTGATACGCTGATTCAGGATTGCGCGCCATAAGGCGCTCTACCAGCTTTGCGACCTCGACCTTGCCATCAGCAAAGCGTTCTCCATTGAGATGAACGGAGGGGACGCCCTGAATAGAACGTTTCTCAATCAGCTCTGGAAAGAGTCCGCCATCGATGGTCTCCGTAGTGATCTTGGGGTTAAGCAGAGCAAACTGGTTGAGTGACTGCACTACATCGGGGCAGTTATGGCAGCTCAAGCTGATAAAGACCTCGAAATTGAGTGGCTCATCGATGTTACGAATAATCTGCTGTAACGAATCATCAAGCCGTATAGAGGATCCTGATGCCTGCAGTACTGCCAAAACAAGGGAGTTAAACTCATGCCCACCCGGCAGCCCAGAGAAGTGGATACCGGTCATCTTCCCATCGGTCTCCAGTGTGAAGGTGATGGGGCTACGAAGCGCGCCATTTGTTTCACGCTGTTCAAACTGGAGCTTGTCAGAAACCGATACAAAATCGGTGAGGAACTGTACTAGCTCATCACGCTTTGCGTGTTCACCCTGCTGCAACACCAGGGTGACCGTTCGCTCCATCTTCTCACTGTATTCTTTGAGCGTATTCAATACTTCCAGGGTTAACATGATTCTTCTCCTAAATTAGGTTGAGACAAGGGGGGAGCAAAGCTCCCCCTATCGTCAGTTAGATTTTTCCAACCAGATCCAGGCTTGGGGTCAGGGTCTCTTCACCCTGTTCCCATGCTGCTGGGCAGACCTCTCCATCATGGTTGTGTACATACTGTGCAGCCTTCACCTTGCGCACCATATCCTTGGCAGAGCGGCCGATTCCCAGGTCATGAATCTCCGCCACCTTGATCACCCCATCCGGGTTGGCAAGGAAGGTGCCGCGTAGGGCCAGCGCCTCCTCCTCAATCATTACGTTAAAACCTCGGGTAATGGCACCGGTTGGATCACCAATCATCGGATAGTTGATCTTGCTGATCGCCGGACTGGAGTCGTGCCACGCCTTGTGGACAAAGTGGGTATCGGTAGAGACCGCATAGACCTCGACCCCCAGCCCCTGCAGCTCCTCATAGTAGTGGGCCATATCCTCCAGCTCGGTAGGGCAGACAAAGGTGAAATCTGCTGGATAGAAGAGGAAGATCGACCACTTGCCCTTTACATCCTCGTTCGTGATGGTCTTGAACTCTCCATTGTGGAACGCCTCTGCTGTGAACTCTGGAATCTCTCTATTGATCATTGACATCGTTTTTTCTCCTGGGTTTGGTTTGGATTCGGTAACGTCTCGTTCAACGTTGGGGCTATCTTAGGGCGCGACAACGCTTCTGAAAATCGGATAAAATCGATCACATTGTTCGATTTTTCAAAACTACGGGACCGCGATGATTTCGATAAAACAGATCACCTATGCACTTGCGGTTGCTGAGGAGTGTCATTTCAAGCGTGCCTCAGAAGCCTGCTCCGTCTCTCAATCTACGCTGAGCAATGCCATCAGCGAGTTGGAGCAGCAACTTGGAATAAAGCTATTTGAACGGGACAATCGACAGGTGTTGATTACACCGATTGGTGAGCAGTTCATTGAGCGGGCCAGAAAGATCAAGCTCGATGTCGATGACCTTTACAGATTGGCCGAATCAGAGAGCCAGCCATTGAGTTACCCGATGACTATTGGTGTCATCCCTACCATTGGCCCTTACCTGCTTCCCAAGGTGCTCCCAGAAGTACGCAACCAACACCCAGATTTTCAATTAATGATTGTTGAGGATCAGTCTCACCGCCTTGTGGAGATGGTGCGTAATGGTGAGATCGATTGTGCTGTGCTTGCACTCCCCTATGCAGTGGATGGTTTACATGCTTTTACTTTCTGGGAGGAGGACTTCTACTTGATTGCGCACAAAGATGATTCGACTTCTGATCAAGATGAAATCCGTAGTGACCAGATTAATAGCTCTGAGCTTCTCTTGCTTAAAGATGGCCACTGTCTGAAGGATCATGTTTTGGCAGCCTGTAAACTACAGGCAGTAGAGACAAATCACTCTTTAGAAGGTGCCAGCCTCTACACCTTGATTCAGATGGCTGCAGGCCAAATGGGCAGTACTCTTGTGCCACAGATGGCATTGGACCAGCTTCTGTTTGAGAACTCTGAACTGAAGGCCGTTCACCTCAGTGAGCCAGGACCACACCGAAGTATCGCCTTTATTTGTCGTTTGAACTATACCCGAGTGAATTACATTGAGGCTTTGATAGAAATTTTCAGGCAGCAGCTCTGTGAGCAGTGCTAATAAGAGACTATTGACACTACCACAAAACTATTTGGAGGTTTGCCTTAGTCAAGAGGCAGCTTCGAGTCAGGTCCAACCAAAACCATCAACCAATTCTACTCCTCTGAATGTCTCC
>DUYW01000127.1 GCA_013349825.1 Gammaproteobacteria bacterium
GTGTACGAGGGTAGTCAATTCCAGCTATTGGTGTTTGTTTGGTGCTCACTCCTCAAAACACTACATATAGGGGTTACTCACGTCAAGTGCATAGCCCGCTATTGTTATATGCTGATGTACGTTGTTCCCACTCTAGGAGTCCTTTGCAAGTGCGCCAATTAAAATTGAAAATCGTCGTGTTAACATCCTGTTCCTCGTTACTAGTAGGCTCTGCAGTCGCGGGTGAGACCGGTGAGCTGATTAATTTTACCAAAAATAAGCTTGTGACAGGGGTAGAAAGTAGCATAAATAAGATTTCAAACGATTTTACAGATCAATTTGGTGATGGGGAAACTGAGATTTCTATACAAGGAATTGATAATGATGAGCCGCAATATAGAGTCACCACGATTCAGCCTATAAAACAAACTGCGGATGAGACTGAGACCCTGCTAATTCAAGGAGGTTTGCATTCGGGAGAGACTAATAATGATCGCCGCACCACACTTAATTTAGGTGTTGCAAAACGCTATCTGATTGATGATAAAAAAGCAATCACTGGTGTTAATGCTTTCTATGATTATGAGCTTGACAGTGACCATAGTAGAGGGAGCCTAGGTGCAGAATACAAACGTACTAACTTTGGAATTACTGCAAATCGTTATTGGGGCTTGAGTGATGACAAGGTAATTAATGGGGCAACTGAAAAGGCCATTGATGGCTATGATTTTCATGTGGAAGGGAATGCCCCCTATCTTCCTTGGGCAAAAATTAAAGCAAGTCGCTACCTTTGGGATCGTGAAAATAGTAGTGATGTAAAAGGTGGTACTCTTGGGGTTGAATTGGAACTTTATCCGGGAGTTACGCTTGAGGTAGGTAATGAAGACAGTAATGCTATGGACAATAGTACATATGGGCAGTTTACTGTTCGGTTACCAATAGAGAAAGGAAAAAAGACACATCATTTCATTGATTCTGTTGCCTGGAAAGACAGTGGTGATATGAGTGGAGAGTTGATGACGCTGGTGACTCGTAGTGACAATATTGTAGTTGAAACTACAACTTCGTCTGGCACAGTAGCCTCTTCAGTGTTTACTGGAGGACTCTTTAATGGTTTGACATATAATTTGGTGACTGGTGCTGGTGGTCTGATATGGCTTGACCGTAATTTGGGGGCATCGCAAGTTTGTACTAGTGCGACCGATACTGCTTGCTATGGAGATCTATATCAGTGGGGTCGTTTAACAGATGGTCATGAGAAGCGTGATAGTAGTACCACCGGAAATGGAACAGTAGCTACTCAATCCGCAACGGATGTTCCGGGGCATGATGACTATATTACCAATGGCACAGCGTGGCGAGCAACTGCTAATGATAACCTTTGGCAGGGGGTCAACGGTACGAATAATGTTTGCCCAACAGGGTTCAGGTTGCCTACACTTGCAGAGATTACTACTGAGGACGCTGCTTGGGCTACACAAGACTCAGCAGGGGCATTTGGAAGTACATTAAAAATACCAATGGCAGGATCTACGATTGGGGTAGGCTTTGAGATAAATGAAGGAACTAGAGGCCTGTATTGGACATCCGATGTACATACATCAAATGCGGGGATGCGAGCCTTACAGGTGGAAGTGGGAGGCAATTCTTCAAACACTGTTTATCAGCCAGTAAATGGCCTTTCGGTACGTTGTGTGCGAGATACATGATGGGAATTGTTAGGGGGCGATCATTAAATTGATTTCTGTATGCCTGAAGGGGAGAGATGGATTTTTCATTTCCATATCCTTCATGATCCGTGAGTAGGGAAGTGTTAGATTTTTTCCCCCTTCTACTGAGCAATCCAGGAAAGTGCCCAGTGCCTGTTGTGGTTGGTGTGTTGTCATGTGAGTAATTGGAGGTGTTCTTGTTGATCGGATCGTTAGTGCTTTCTCGCCTAGGCTCTCATCTTTGCCACATTTTCACTGGTTACCTTACCGATAATCCTAGATAACTCTCGTTCCCATTTCATCAATCCAGATTGCTTCTCGTCAAAGTAATCGTGGGCGTCATAGTGCACATCAGCAACATCAGTCAGTGCATGATTTTGTATGCAGTCTCGGACTTCTTTGATATGTGGCAGAAGGATGTAGCTCATAACCGTTCTTTGGTATGGTGGGTGTGGTAAAAATATCTGTTTTGTAGAGTCCACGGTCAGGCATTGGCGGTAAAAATGTTTTCTTTACGTTTTCTTTTGTGTATGATAGCAGAAAAGAACAAAAGGAGAACGTAATGATTGACTTAATAACTACCATTCCTGTCCTGCTACTGCTGGTTTATGTAGTGAAGGGCCACTTTCAGAGACAAGCCTGGCAGTCACGGTACGATGCCGTAGAGCAGACTGCGATTGAGATTTCTCACAGTCGCATGAAGCCGATCCCCCTATCTTAGAGGCTGCTTGTGGATGCTCTTTTAATCGAATCAAACCATTAACGGAGTAGCCCACAGAAACAGTCATCAACGATGCAAAGCAACTGGCATGATCCTTCTGGTAGTGACCCCTCTGCATTGTGGGAGAGGCTTATCTTATTGGTCGATATGAATGCCTTCTTTGCCTCAGTAGAGCAGTTGGATCACCCTGAATGGAAGGGAAGACCGATCTGTATCACCAACGGTAGTCAGGGTACGACCATCATCACCAGCTCCTATGAGGCACGCTCCTATGGAATTAAAACAGGTATGCGACTGCCTGAAGCGAAGAGGCTCTGTCCTTCTTTAATCCGTGTGCCATCACACCCTGAGCGCTATGCGGAGGTCTCTACTGCCATCATGGAGTCTCTCTATGATATTACTCCTGTGGTTGAGGTATTCTCGGTGGATGAGGCATTCCTGGATGCAACAGGATGTCAGCGGTTACTGGGTACGCCACTAGAGATTGCACAACTTACCAAACAGAAGGTATTTGAGGCCTCCGGAGTACTTTGCTCTGTTGGGGTGAGTGGGGATAAGACTACTGCAAAGTATGCGGCAAAATTGAACAAACCCGATGGGTTAACCATTATTCCACCGTGGGAGGCAGAACAGAGGTTGAAGAAGGCACCGGTCACAGCACTGTGTGGCATTAACAAAGGGGTCGGAGGGTATCTTGCACAGTATGGAGTAACCAAGTGTGGTGAGATGAAAAATATCCCGATGTCGGTGCTTTCCAAACGATTTGGTAATCTGGGGAAGAGACTCTGGTTGATGGCACAAGGTAAAGACCCAGAGCCATTGATCACAGAAGAGTCAGCACCCAAGTCGATTGGACACGGTAAGGTGATTCCCCCCAATACAACGGACCAACAGGTCATTCTTACTTACCTACACCATATGAGTGAGAAGGTGGGTGCAAGGTTGCGTAAACATCAGATGGTAGCCAGCCACTACTACATTGGCATTAAGCAGGAAGTTGGGTGGGTGAGTGACAAGCTGCGTATTGCACCGACATCGGATGGAAAGAGCATCTATCAGATCGCACAGCAGCACTTTCTGTCTCATTGGAATAGGGCAGGGGTCTATCAGGTACAGATCACCGCACTAGATCCCAGAGAGTTACAGCATCAACAGCTGGATCTGTTTGCAGAACCCAAAGAGGAGCGAGGAGAGGTGAATGACGTGACTGACAAGATTAACCAACGCTATGGCGAATTTACCTTGGCACCGGCATCGATTCTAAACCGATCCGGTATGCCCAATGTAATCTCACCGGCATGGCGTCCCAGTGGACATAGAAAGACAATCTGATGTGTGGTGGTGCCTACTATCTCTATAAGGAAGAGGCTCGTCGAGTCTATTTCCCTAACCCGACGGCAGAGTTACCCGTATTGCAGCGTACAGGGAGATCCATCTTGATCCCGTGGGGTAGACGGCAGAAGCAGTCAGGTCACCTACCCGTAGGCGGATGGGCGCGACTTGAGTCAATCCATGCCGGTCGATGGGATCGATGGTTTCCGCATCCGGTCAAGATACCGGTACTTAGTTTCATGGAGAAGGATATCGAGGGTAACAGCCACTGGTTTGATCTCACCAAGGGACACTGGTTACAGGGGCTTTATATCGCGCTAGGGGATGAACACCGTGTCTATGTGGTGACAATCCAGCCAGAGACGGAGAATACTGTGCATGATCGCTGGCCACGAGTGCTTGAGGGGTAACTTGTTTGAGTCGGTATCAATGCAAACATCCATAATGCTCTTTTTAGCGCATGAGGCAGGTAGCGGAGAGCACAAAAAAGCCCCGATACCAAAGTACCGGGGCCAACCTCAGAGGGGGATATACCTAAAGGGGGGGTGGTATATCTAGAGGTTAGTTGTTTCTAATTACTGAGCAGCAGGAGCTACTGGAGCAGTAGGGTAGTAAGCTGGGCGTGACTCAGTGCGCAGATCAGAAGTTCCGTTCATGCGAGCATTTTCAGCAGCATCCATATCAGCCTGCATGTCAGAAGAACCCTTACCAGAAGCGTTTACAGTCATGCTGAAGTTACCTTCTGCATCACCACGGCCTTTACCAGCTCCACGTCCCTTTCCGTCGAAAGCACCGTCAGCAGAACCAGTTCCGTAACCAGACTGGTTGTCATCACCACCACTGAAGAAAGCAGAAGCACTAGAAGCAACAGCAGCGAGAGCGATAGCAGCAATAATCTTTTTCATTTTAATATCCTCAATATAAATTTTAAATTTTGTGCTTTGGAAAATTTACTCCCTTAGCAAGATGAGGCTCATTATACAGTATTCAATCAAATTGTATAATAAATAAAATATATCTACGTATAGATTTTTATCTTAGCGCTGTTGGCTCGTAGCGCCTTGCATCAATCTCATACGGTGCGCCCAGATAGCCAAAGCAGTCAGCTGCAATAATGGGTAGTGGCGAGAGCGAGCATGTGAAAGAGGAGATGGTAGATATCATGATCTACCTACTGCGTCTTGCAGATAAGCTGAGCATCGATCTGGATCAAACTGTAACCGATAAGCTCATCAAGAATGCAGAGAAGCATCCAGAAAACGGGTGATTGTTACATTTTGTTACTTGGCATTTTTTGATCTTGATTGTTGATACTATTAGCAGTGGAGTTAGTCTGGTCATCGAATAAAACCTCCTTGAACTAACTCAAATATCAATTAACTTAACAGACTTAAATAGAGCAATGAGCCAAACATCCAACAATCTCGCCGCCTATATCTGGTCTCTGGCCGATCTCCTACGGGGTGACTTCAGGCAGAGCCAGTATGGCCGCGTGATCCTCCCCTTTACGCTTCTGCGTCGTTTAGAGTGTGTGCTGGAGGAGAGCAAAGAGTCGCTGCTGAGCGAGTATGACAAGGTGCTCAAGATGAACCTGCCGCAAGAGGCGCAGGAGAAGCTGTTGCTGCGTGCCACCAACGGCCTCTCCTTCTTCAATACCTCGAAGATGGATCTCTCAAAACTGGGCGAATCGGGCATTAAGGACAACCTCGAATCCTACATCCAGGGCTTTTCAAAAGATGCCTACGAGATCTTTGAGCACTTCAAGTTTAATGAGTTTATCGGCCAGCTCAACGATGCCAATCTGCTCTACAAGATCGTGCAAAAGGTCAGACAGACCGACCTCAGCCCCCAGGCCATCTCCAACCACGATATGGGCAAGGTGTTTGAGGAATTGATTCGCCGCTTTGCGGAGAGTTCTAATGATACCGCCGGTGAGCACTTCACCCCGCGCGATATTGTCCACCTCACCACCTCGCTGGTGTTTATGGAAGATGATGACGCCCTCACCAAGTCGGGCATTATCCGTACCATCTACGACCCCACCGCTGGCACTGGCGGTTTCCTCTCCGAGGGGATGGAGTATCTGGATAAGCTCAACCCGCAGGCCGTCATGCGTGCCTATGGGCAGGAACTCAATCCAGAGAGCTACGCCATCTGTAAGGCCGATATGTTGATCAAGGGGCAGGAGGTCAACAACATCAAACTGGGTAACACCCTCTCCAACGACCAGCTCTACGCCGACAAATTCGACTACATGCTCTCCAACCCCCCCTTTGGTGTGGACTGGAAGAAGATCGAAGGGGAGATCAAAGACGAACAGAGCCTCAAAGGGTTCGACGGACGCTTTGGTCCCGGTCTGCCCCGTGTCTCCGATGGTTCGTTGCTGTTCCTGATGCACCTGATTAGCAAGCTGAGAGACCGCTCAGAAGGGGGAGGCCGCATCGGCATCATCCTCAACGGTTCACCACTGTTTACCGGAGGTGCGGGTTCCGGCGAGTCGGAGATCCGCCGCTACATCCTAGAGGCTGATCTGCTGGAGGCGATCGTCGCTCTGCCTACCGATATGTTCTACAACACCGGTATCGCCACCTACGTCTGGGTGCTCTCCAACAAAAAGGCCGATGAGCGAAAGGGCAAGGTGCAGCTGATTAATGGGGTGAACCTCTGCGGCAAGATGCGTAAATCCCTCGGCTCCAAGCGCAATGAGATGGATGAGGAAGATATCGCCACCATCACCCGCAGCTTCGGTGCCTTCGAGGTGGTCGATGCCCGCAAGCTGGATAAGCCCGCCGAGCAGAAGAGCAACCGTGGCCGTCAGGCCGCCAACCCCAAGACCGAAGCTCCCAAGACCTTCTCCAGTAAGATCTTCGCTACCCACGAATTCGGCTACCGACGCATCACCATCGAGCGCCCCCTGCGTGAGTCCTACCAGTTCAGTGATGAGCGTATCGCCGAGTTGCGTTTTGCCCCCAAACCCCTCAACGCGGTGATGCAGTGGGCCTATGCCGAATACGGTGAGGCGTGGAATGATGATGAGAGTTGCGAACAGTACGGCCAGCTCAGCGAGCACGAGGAGGGGGTTCGCAGCCATATTAAAAGCCACTTCAGCGGGCTGAAAGAGAAACAGATCAAAGCGCTGCTCGACCCAAAGAGCTGGCTCATCCAACGGGCCACTCTGCTCAAGGCCAAGCAGCTACAACAGCTCATCGGCAGTGAACAGCACGACGATATGAA
>DUYW01000167.1 GCA_013349825.1 Gammaproteobacteria bacterium
GGTAAAGGCGCTGCTGATGCAGAAGGTAACTTCAGCATGACTGTAAATGCTTCTGGTAAGGGTTCTTCTGACATGCAGGCTGATATGGATGCTGCTAACAACACCCGCTTACAGGGAAACAGTGATCTGCGCACTGAGTCACGTTCTGGGTACTACGCTCCAGCCGCTCAATAAAACGACCTCTACAACGACTCTTTGAGGCCAGCCTCGATACCTCGGTATCGGGGCTTTTTTATAGGTGTCACACGGTTACCTCGTTCTGACTACTCAGCTCTTTGATCCAACAAGCTCTTTCTGCAAAATCTCAAATTCAAGCTCCTGACGGGGAATACCATTGCGCTCATCGAGATCAAATGGCTTTATCAAACCGGTTCGCTTATACCCTCTACGTTCATAGAAGGCGATCAACTCTTCTCTCACGGTAATGACAGCCATCCGAATCCTGCCGGCTCCCCAAGTCTGAACAACATACCTCTCAATTTCTGCAAGAAACCACTTTCCTACTCCTCTTCCCTGGATTGCTGGATTGATTGCCAACATACCCAGTTCAGCTACCTCTCCTGCAGACTTTAGATGAACCGATGCAACCAATTCCTGCCCACCCAAACAGAGAAGAACCTCTGAGTTTTGACTCAGAATAAGATCTGAGATCTCTTCATGATCGGTCCTGTTGCCTCCGAGCAAGTCTGCCTCTGTAGTCCAGCCCTGTCTGCTGGAATCACCACGGTAGCAGGCGTTCACATGTTTGGAAATCTGTTCAGCCTCATCAAACCTTGCGGCACGAAGTACCAAGTGACTCACCGATTAACTGCCATATTATCCTCGCAGAATGCACTCTCCACGGTTTCTCCTCATTTTTTGCGCGCTCCCCCCACCATCCCCCTATCTTTATCTGTAAGAACAGCCGCCTCCTTGTACCCCCTCACTTGTACCCCCTCTCAGGCTGCTCCGAGAGGGTAACTTACAATAAAAACCCCACCCACCGTTTCCCGTGGGCGGGGTTCACCATTGCTGTCTACAAGATTATTGTGCTGCTCGTCCTTTTCTCATCTCAAGCTGAACCAGCTGCTTCAATGATGCATCAACACTCATGAGTATGGCCTCCATTCTGTCTAAACGCCCCCCCATATTCGATCCCATCATCTGCTGAGGGTTCATGCCCCCCATCGGATTACCCATCATCTTTCGATTGTTCATCATTGAATCTGGCCCCCAACTCCCTGCGTTCCCCCAGCTTCCAGGATTTCCCCATCCATTATCAGCAAGTGTTGGTTGTGATGCTGCCAGAACCAGGGTTGCTGCCAAGATTTTCATTGAGTGCTTCATTTTTATACATCCTCTTTATCGTTATTATGGGCATCCTTAAAAAAACCGGTAGGCGCTCATCGGTTTCGGCTTCAACTACTAAGCGGTAGCAATTCTTCAAGGCTGGCTGCTCATCGTAACACGCCACGAGCAAATCAATAATCCATTCATCTACTGATTTACCTTGTACCCATCATCTTCGCCTCTATAGGAAAAAATGTTATGGTCTGCATCTGTCTGACCATCAACCTACAAAAAACCCACTGTAATGAGAGATTACCCCGTCTATATCAAACCACCTGAACCCGTGAAGATAACCAGCAATGACCTGAAGCCAAAGCTTCAGGTGAAGTGGAGACTCATGTTATCCATGATTACCCTCTCAATTGTGATCGTCGGATTTGTGAGTGGTGCCTTTGGCTGAGCCAGAAGTCTGTCCAAGAATAGAGAGCCTACTGCGGAAAAGATCCCAGACTCAGACAACCGGATACCGCCTTAACATTACAGGTACCCCACTCTACACCACCCACTTGAACTATACTGTGATGATGAAATTATTCATTTTTTGCCTGATAACGCCCCTTCTAACCGGCTGCTCTTCCCGTTGGCTGCACCCTACCCATGAATCTGATCGGGTAATAGAGGATATTGAAAAATGTGAGCGTGAGGCTTACGAGAAGATCTCTAAAAAAGATCCGTTCTACCGCGCAGATACTTTCAAACGTCACAATCCACAACGTTTTTTTGATGATGACAAAGATTTTGTAGAACAGCGCGAATACGTGAGTGAGTGCTTAGAAAAGTTAGGCTATAGTAGGCAGTTGCCATAACTACAAAACAGGAGGGGTGACCAACTAAACCTTGTCATTCTCCATTTAAACTCTGTCCCGCCTGCGTTCATCCACAAATCCATTCCAAACGGCACTGGACCATGAAAATCGGCAAAGCGGCGAGCTGGAACGGAGACCCCTCTCTGCTGTTTTCTCGGACAGCCAGCTTAGAAACTCAGAGTTTCATCAGATAGTAGACAGAGTACTGATTGGTCTTATAGCTAGTCTGGCCTGATGCTGAATCCTCTGCTGTCGATTTAATATTCATCCAAGAGAAGTCAATGGAGTCTTGAGAGCCAATTGGCAAGTTGTATCCAAGTGACCAGATTGTGGTCTTTGCTCCATATTTGTAGGCGTTATAGTGGACTCCCACCTTATCCGGGAAGGCATCATCCTCAACATAGGATGAGCCTGGGTACACGCCCGGCTCTTCTAAATGTGTAGAAATCACATCACCCCTGCGATATTCCGTGGAGAGGTAGAGCGCCCCTTTGGGTCGCAGCGCATAGTCAATATTAAGTTTGATTGCATCATGTTCAGTATCAAACACCTCACTATTCGTGTTACTTCTGTTCTTAGAGAGTTGCGCAAACCAGTAGATGCGGTCTGTGACTGCCTTTCTCGCATTGATACCAATTGAGGTTCTGTTTCCATCTCTCAATGCCGAGTCATAACTATCGAGACTCAGTTTTCCATTAAGCCCAATAGTCACCGCATCATATTCACCGCTTGCTCGAAACTGATACTCTCCGGCCACACCGATGCTATTTCGGGAGAGACGGTTGAAATGGTGGTGTCGCCGAACCTCTATATGGCTGAGCAATAAGAGTCGAGTATGCCTAGAGACCGGAACCATTGTCCCAGAGCCAAGACGAAGATTGTAGACATCATCCGATAGTTGCCCACCGCGATCAAAATCACGATTAATATTGTCATCGTAGCTGTAGCCCAGCTGTAGACTGAGCGGGACTGCGAAAATATCTTTCTGCTGCATCTGGTATGGAGCGATATCTGCCACACTCTGATCAATCGGTCTACTGAGACGCAGTCCAAAGGCCTGATCATATTCTGAGCCTGAGTAGTGACTGACCTGATAATCGAGCTCTAACTTGAGACCATTGCGGAACAGGAAGTCATTTCCGATTCCAATAAGCAGCATATTTTTCTCCTGATCTGACGAAGACAGCTGATAGCGCGTCCCTCCAGTCTGGTCTGCATAAAAGACTTCCGGACGTTCACCATCGGCAATATCATGGCTATATTCCGTCCGAATATGCGTTGTGATGCTACCTGAGCGGATGTTCCTTGTGGTCTCTGCCCTTAGACCGAGAGAGAACTGTTGGGTGGTTAACGTGTGACCATCATAGGTTAGATTGTAGCTGCCTGCCCCGGTTTCACTCCCGCTGCCCATTTTGTCTGTTGAGATGCTATATCTGAGGTAGGGGGAGAGCAGCAACCCCGGTTTCTCATACTGATAGCCTGCCGTCAACGAGCCGAAGAGCTGCTTGGTATCACGCTCCGTTGCTGCCATCGCATCAGTCGGTGCTACATGGCGAAGCATCTCATGTTTGACGTTGCCAACACCAACCATGCCATCAATATAACGGTTGGGGGCCGGAGTATGGCTTCCATAAAGCATCAACGAGTATCCACTGGAATCACTTCTGGTCCCTGCTTCCCCAACCACAGACTCTCCCTGCGCATAGCCGATACCGCCACCGATATAGAGTTCCTCTGAAACTTTTGCATCCATCCCCAGACTGATTCCATCCGTGCTAAATACCACCCTGTCTGTTTCCGACTGGTCATTGCGATTCCCATAACGAATCATCCCATCGATCCAGAAGCCAATATCATCAGGTATCCACGAACCTGCATCCGATGCACTTCTCTGGCTTGAGTAGGATAGTTCGAGAGTGCGTGTAGTAGCCGCTGAATGGAGCAGACGGCTTAATAGATCAGGCAGTACGTCCTCTTCCTGCCCATAGGTTAACGTGGGCTTCTTCCGGGACTGGCTGGCCGGAGTTTGGTGCAGCCCTTCCATTCTCCTTCCAAACGTTGATATCTGTGTACCCGTCATCTGCTGACTCGCCTTTACCTGCCCCTGAACCACTTGGGTAATCTCTTGATCCACTGCTGGACTGGGTCGGCCTGCAATTGTGATTGTAACTGTGGATGGAGCGGAGTCACCATCATTGTTAACTGCAACATACTCAAAAGAGTCGGTACCAAAATAGTCTGTTACCGGGGTATAGGTGACAACCTTACCATTGACGGAGGTCGAACCATGCGAGGGGGCGGTCTCAACACGTACCGCAGTGATCGATGGGCCAGCAAGTTGGGAGGTGAGATCAATGGTAGCCGGTGCATTGAGCGAACCAGCAACAGAGAGGCCTTGGCTAGTTGGCAGGACTTTTGTGATGGTGATCCCTACCGACTGGGTAGCCGTACCCGTTGTATTGGTGGCAGTAATGGTAGTATTGTAGCTGCCACCCGCGGTTGGGGTCCCTGAGATCTCACCACCACTGCTGTTGACAGTTACTCCGGGAGGGAGGTCTGTTGCACCAAAACTGGTGGGATTGCTTGAGGCAGTTATCTGATAACTGAAGGGTTGCCCTGTTGTTCCTGAAGCCGTTGAGGCACTGCTGATGACCGGTGCATTCAGGTCGATGGTAATCGCCAGATTTTCTGTATCTATCCCCACTGCATTTATTGCAGAGATCACACTGGTGGTAGAGCCACTGGAACTGGGTGTTCCCGTGATGGCTCCGGAAGAGGTGTTAATCGACAGCCCCGCAGGGAGATTGGTTGCACTATAGGATGTGGGTGAGTTGGAGGCGACAATCTGATAGCTGAATACACTCCCCACCGACCCACTGGTCGATAAAGGGCTGGAAATTGCAGGGGGAGGTAGTGTGCCCGTTCCTGTAACTGTGAAGCTTCGGTTCTGGTCCGAATGAGAGGTCACATCGAGCTCTACACTGGCTGTCTTCGCCCCCAGTGAGGCAGGCTGAAAGGAGACATCAATGGAACAGGATGAACCAGATGCGACGGTACCCCCTACAGAGCAGGTGCCCCCCTCTATTGAGAATTCCGAGGCATTGGTACCGGTAATGGTGATTGACCCAATGGTTATACTGGCTTCAACCTTACCCAACTCCGGGTCTAAGTTAACGACAAGGTTGCCGCTTTGGGTATCTCTCTGCTGCGATCCAAAGTCCAAACTATAAGTATGTATAATCTGATGGTGACTTGCCTGTGATGCTGTAACAGTTACGATCCAGGTGATAGAGATTGCTATCCAAAACAGAAATGACCGGAAACCCGGTTGATAGAACAGCAATACTTTCATCGCAATCTGACCTCCTCTTCCCTCTGATCAGTAGTCACGTCGTGGTCCTGAATAGTCATCTACCGGAAAGATAAAGGGAGGGGTTCTGCCCACAATGGTTTCAATCAAGGCCAGCTCTTCATCGGTATGGTTGATAAAGGGACCATCCACAATACTTTGGCCTGTTTCTGCATCACCGAGGATATAGAGTGGCTGATCATGATGGTTGGATTTTATCGATACCCTGCTGGTAGGGTCATTGCGTGCGGTAACATCCGTCTTCCCATAACAGGTGCAGAAATAGGTGAGATCTGGCTCAGCCTCTGCATACCACCCCGTACCACGAATACCCATGACCGCAACTGGGGTCTTGATTTTCATTCGGGCACCTCTGGATACTGATAGGAGTTTTCCTCTCACCAGAGAAAGATCGGATATCACCGGTTTATCATTTGCCTTAATTGCAATCTTTGATTGACTGCGCATCAGCATCGCATGACCGCCCAAGACAAAAATAAACTGACTATCTTTACCTGTTTCTATGGTATCGCCAGGCACCACTTTTGTATCTTCTGTAGCTGGCTGACCATTTACCAATGCCGTACCATCAATACGGTATATCGACCTCCCCTCTGGTAACTGTTTGGGTACAGAACCAAACAAACCAGATGCTCTGGCTGAGCCTGACACTAAGCTCAATGCGAGTACCTTTAACAAGAGACGACGCTGTTGGTCTTCTATCTCATTTAAAGAGTTCATCCGTTACCTCAACAGCACTTTCTTCTGACATGGCCTTCCTCATACTTTTCTACAGAGCTACTCACAGTCTACAGAACATAATCTGACAGACTACCGGCAAGAAAACACGCAGTATACATACCAGTTGGTAACAGGTAAAAAAACCTCTGCAGTAGAGTCGACACCCGAGCTTTACTATACGTATTTCTGAGCTACTTCTCTTTATCGTGTTTGCCGATACCACAAAACCATCTCATCCGTCACATCGGTAGAAAAACAGAGCGGCCCCAGATAACCAGTAGGCGTTCTGCTCCACGCACTTTTTCTCCCACACAGCCTGACTTTGCATTTTTTTCCAAAACAAGATTTTTTCTTCTCAAGACTATAGGGGCAAGGACATTTCCCAGGAAAGATACGAATAGATTCAGCAACTAACAGGTGTCGTATCTGCTCATCACTCAAATAATGATCACTACCAAAACTGAGTGAGTGGTACAGCATTAGACTGAAAACGATCAGAGAAGCCTTCATACTTCCCTAGCGTGAATCTACTATTTTGCCATTTTTAGAATTTGAGATCAGAGCTTCTAAGGCTTTCTTTCCAAATCCTTTTTTTGAGAGGGCTGAAATAGTCACAAGAGAGAACTTAGGGAACCTCTGAACAAGTCTGGGTAATTTGAATTACGTCCATAGTGTCCAAGATCAAGGCGAAGATCGCAGCCAATACCCCAGGGCACCTTCTCTTGC
>DUYW01000155.1 GCA_013349825.1 Gammaproteobacteria bacterium
TAAACCTTAAAAACTGCGCACTGGGTGGGTCAATTATTTTGAGCACAGGTGGGTCAATTTTTGTTAGCGCTGAGGCCAAAGGCAGTAGCCCTTCTTCAGAGAGGGAAGCCGATCTTGATTACGGATGTGGTTCTCGTTGAGACTATCTGGACGCTGAGGGGGAAACGCTACAACCTCGGGCGAAATGAGCTCGCTAAGGTAGTTAACTCATTGTTTGAAGAGAGGTGCATCCATTTTGAGAATAGTCAGACTGTCTGGAGAGCTTTGGGAGATTTTAGGAAGGCCAAAGTGATAAAGGTGGGTAAAAAGATTAAGCGGGCAGACTTCCCTGATGCATTGATCACCAACAAAGCGATCTCAGTGATTGAGGGGCGTGGCGAAGAGGTCGAGGGGATATACACTTTCGATAGAGCAGCACTGGAGTTACCGTTCACCAAATCGTTGTAGTGACGTACTATTAAAATCGATACAGTAAGGTACGGATCAGACATTCAGGGGTTCCTTGAATGCCACAATCATTACGGCATACCAAACTGGAACACATAGTTACCGGGAAATTGCAGCGCATTCTGGCCGCCACTTGGCGACCGTCTGGAGAGTTGTGAGAGGCAATATGTTGCAAGGCGAGAACTGACCCTGCGCTCCGCACTCCAGCACCTGCTGCTCATAGTCGTTGGGACTCATATATCCAAGATACGAATGCAGCCGATCACTGTTGTACGGGCATTTAGATCTCTATTTGAATGTTGTGCCCGGATTCAAAGCGTGTCCGTTTAAGGGCATTTTCCATCTTCTCTTGCATGCTTTCATTGGTGTCGCTCTCAGCAAAAGCGGTGATTCCATAGCGTGCCACGATTCGGTCACTATCGAGTTTGTCATGGAATAGTTGGTCGATCCGTTGAGCCAGAATCATGGTTCCACTCAATCCGGTATTGGTGACCAGTACTACGTAGTAATTCTCATCAAGCTTTCCAAAGTAGTCATTATTACGAATCAATCCGGTGACCACCTCGCCTAATGCGGCTGTGATCTCACTGCAGGGGATGCTTCGCCCGGAGATATAGCGGTGTGAGCAGACCTCAACCATAATTGCAGAGAGTTCTATTTTATAGCGCCTGCTACGGGAGAGCTCTTTTCCTAAGATAGTTTCGAAATAGGTGGAGTTGTAGGCTTTACTGATCTCATCACGTTCAATGGCATTATGTAGGCTCTGGATCAGCTCTTCAGGGTTGATATTGCTTGTGAGGTCAAATTGTTGTTGATCCTGATGATAGGCTTCCTGGTTCCGTGTGACATGCCATATCAACAGAGCAGTATAGCCAAAGGTTGTGAGGATGATGATACCAATCACAATGGCCTCAAACATCTCTTGATACTCGAATCCTTTGGGGATGGCGTGGACCATGATGATTGCAAGCGCCCCTTTGGTGCCGGCAAGTGTCAGTGAGGTGATCCAGCGTCCCGGAAGATGCATTGAGCGGACCAGTGCGGTGATGGCTACGACACGGAGTGATGTAGTCAGTGCGAAGATAGTGAGGATTTCAATCCAGTATTTGTGTAGCAGAGAGGGGTCAAAGAGAACAGCCATACTGATGAAGACACCGGCATTGGCAAAGGTGCCAATGAACATCGCCTCTTTGCGATAGCCTCGAAAGTTTTTGCTGGTGTTTGCGGGTAGTTTTTGAACCCAGTTCAATAGAGAAGCGTAACTTTCGCCGTTATTGTTGAGGTCTGGAAGTCTGTTCCTGTTGTTTAGCTCCTTCTGGATTAAAACCTTGAGGATCATCACTGAAGAGACGATGGCAAGGATTCCTGCCGCATGAAAATGTTCGGCGAGAAGAAATGAGATATTCACCACCAGATAGATCAGAATAAACTGCTCTACGGTATCTTTCAAAATCTTGGTTGTGAGATAGCCAATCCAGGCAGAGAGCGCACCGATTGCAACAGAAAGTACGAGCATTTTGAACAGGGTGATGTTGATGAGTAGGGCACCAACACTCTCCCCGGTTAAGAGTGGAAGTCCAATAAAGTAGAAGATGACCAGTGCGGTGATGTCATTGAGCAGGCTCTCACTTTCGGCATAGATCTTTAGCCGCTCCGGCAGTTTGAATCGAGCCATGATTGCGTTTACGGTAATGGCGTCGGTTGCCATCAGCATTGCAAACAGGCTGATCAACATGCCGAGGCTCCATGCCGTTTCTGGTAGCAGGAAGGGGGTGATGAGCACGGCGGCAATAATTGAGACCACCACCGCGACCACCGCCATGTAGAGGATGACCCGGTAATTTCTACGGATATCGACAATGGAGAGGTTGAGAACATCTGGTAACAAGATGAGCGGCAGCATCAAGTAGAGAATTTCATCAAAGTCCTCATTGGTGAGATTGATGAAGCCGGGGAAATATAAATTTACAAAAAATGCGAGCAGTAACAGGCTCAGCGTTGAGGGTACTTTAAAGGACTGCTCCAGAATTCTGGAGAGTAGAATAAAGAGCAGAATAGCGGTGAAAATTAGAATCATTCAGGAACTCTGGAGCTACCACTCCTCTTCAGTCTCGCTGTTTTGTGGATCATTTTTGATAAAATAGGGTTCCCGGCCCACTAGGGATTCTAGCAGAATCAGCTCGTCATCACTGTGGTTGATGAATGGCATGGGAGCCATCAATTCGCCATCTGGATAGATGTTGTAAGGAGAGTCATGGTGGGTTGTTTTAATACTCATCAATAGCTTGCCATTCAGCGATGAGTAGATATCACCTTTTCCATAGCAGAGGCAGATGTAGCTTTTTTCAGGGTAGGCCTCAACGTAGCAACCAGTTCCACGAATGCCGATCTGGGCAACAGGAGTACGTATAGTCACTCTGCCGGGAGCAAAAACAGAGAGTAGGCTGCCCTGTTCGAGAGTGGCGTCTGTGCTGCCATCTTGATTGCGTTTAAAAATGAGGTGGCTATTTGCCCGGAGTAGAAAAGCATTACTGCCACGTATAAAAATGGCCTGGCTATCGGGGCCTGTAGTGAGTGGTGTATCTTCAGGTATCTCACTGTTCTGTTTTAACAGCTGTTTGCCTAAACGTACCTCTCCTTTTAAGCTGCGAGCCCCCTGCGGTATTGTGGCTGTCTTTGAGAAGAGGGGGGGCAGGTTGCTACAACCGGAAGCGAGCAAGCTGATCGCACTGATTCTGAGAAGCGCGATACGCCGTTGAGGTGAAAATGGGTCTGTTGTCATAGTGAAAGAGCATTGCGCGATCGAGTTACGCTGTCAATATAAAGAGGTGCTAATTATAGAGTATAGTATAGTTTACTTGACTAAATTAGTATGTTTTTATAGGATCATCCGACTCAGAGAGAGGGTAGGGATCGAGATGATGTCAGCAAGGAGTCCGGCCTGTGGGGCACAAAAGTTACTATGTGACCAGCTACTGTAACCTTCACGATTTGTGGGTTTCAGCATTTACAGTTTAGTTATGACTACATTAAGATGGTTTAAATATTTATTTTCGCGTTATTTTGGAGAGTGATACATGGATGTACTAGAGAGAATCGATCAACAGGTCAAGAATAACCCGGTGGTCATTTATATGAAGGGGACACCACAGTTCCCGGTCTGTGGGTTTTCCAGCCGTACTTCGGCGGCCTTGCAACAGACAGGTGTAGAGTTTGCTTATGTGAATATTATGGAAGATCCGGAGATTTTTGAAAACCTTCCTCGCTACGCTGATTGGCCGACCTTTCCTCAGGTCTATGTCGGGGGGGAGCTGATCGGAGGTTGTGATATCACCCTGGAGCTGCATGAGAAAGGTGAGCTGCAATCAATGATGGAGAAGGCAGTCGGGTCACAAGCGGAATAGTCTGCCCTTAAGGGGGTTGGTGAGTGGTCTGGTTGAGTTGGTCCCAGTTGTTTACCATTTTGCAGAATAGTTCAGCGGTCTGCTCAGCATCATAGAGTGCTGAGTGGGCCGCTTTGTGGTCCCACTCAATCTTAGCGGCCTCAGCCATACGGGCCAACACCGTCTGCCCATAAAAAACACCCCCCAGCGTTGCTGTATCAAAACTGCTGAAGGAGTGGAAAGGGCTATTCTTGATCTGACAGCGTTCTACCGCAGCATTGACAAAGGCAAGATCAAACCAGGCATTGTGTCCCACCAGAATGGCGCGACTACAGCCACTCTTTTTGACCGCTGCGCGGATCGGGGTAAATAGTTCAGTTAGAGCCTCTTTCTCCTCTTTTGCCATACGGAATGGGTGCCAGGGGTCGCTCAACCCAATAAACTCCAGCGCCTTGGGGTCAAGATTGGCATTCTTAAAGGGAAGTACATGTTGTTCGTGACTCTCCTCAATCGCGAGTAGCCCTGCTTCATTAATATTGAGAATTACTGCAGAGATCTCTAACAGTGCATCTTTTTTTGAGTCAAATCCACCACTCTCTACGTCGACAACAACCGGTAGAAAACCTCTGAATCGTTTTGCTATAGGGCTTTTCTGTCCCATGATCAGGCTCTGTTCCTGGTGCGCATAAATACCTTGGAGTTACGTTTATAGTTATAAAGTTGTTGTCGTTCGACAGGAAGATCACTCAATTTGGCTGGGTCGTACCCCTGTTCCTGGAACCAGTGTGCGGTACGGGTAGAGAGGACAAAGAGGCGTTCAACAGGGTGTGATGAGTCTTTGTTGAGTCGGTGCTCAAGATGTTTGAGGAGTGCCTCGCCACGTCCACTGTTCTGGTATTGCGGATGAATGGCAAGCCCTGCGATCTCGGCTATTTTTTGGTCGTGGTATGGGTAGAGGGCAATGACACCGATAATTGTGCCATCACGCTCCATGACGGTGAAGTGGTCAATCTCAATCTCTAAGAGTTCACGAGAACGAGTCACCAGAATACCCTCCTCCTCCAGTGGTTGAATCAGCTCGATGATGCCACCAATATCTTCGATGGTGGCAGCACGAATTTCATCGTAGTGGTCTGCACTGATCATGGTGCCAATACCGTCACGAGTAAACAGCTCCTGAAGCAGAGAACCACTCTGTAGACTGCTAAGGATGTGTGTACGTGGCACACCTTGACGGCAGGCATGAATGGCGCTGATCAAGTGGCGAGCCATCTGTTCAGGAAGTTTTCTTCTGGAGTTGAGAATTTTTTCGGCCTCATCAGGAGTGAGTTGGCGTAGTAGTCTCTTTTTCTGGTCAAGCAGCTCGCCACCTTCGATCAGTGAGAGCATTTTATCGGCATTCAACTGAATGGCTGCAGAGGTGGCAACATCCTCACTGCTTAAATTGAATACTTCACCGGTGGGCGAGGTGCCCAGCGGAGAGAGCAGAACAATAAAACCGCCGCTCAGTAATTTTTCAATCGCAGCGGTATCGATGCGACGGACCTCCCCTGTGTGTTGATAATCAATGCCGCCCCGCACACCTAACGGTCGTGCAGTCACAAAGTTACCGGAGGCGATGCGAATGTTGGCACCCGACATCGGGGAGTTGGGTAGTCCGGTTGAAAATGCCCCTTCCAGATCAATACGGATATTACCGACCGACTCTTTTACACAGAGCAGAACCTCATCATTGGTAACTCGCAGACCATTGATGATTTCACTCTCGACATTGAAGTCCTGGAGTCGATCATCAATCTGTGGACGGGCACCATGCACTAAAATAAGACGGACCCCCAAGCTGTGTAGCAGGGCAATATCTTGTAAAAAGGGGTGGAAATGGTTCTCTTTAATCAATGTTCCACTGAAAGTGATGACGAAAGTACGCCCTCGATGTGCGTTAATATAGGGGGCTGCGCCACGAAACTGGTCGACAAAGCTGAGTGGCTCGTGGACAGGCTTGTTGGCTGGACTGCGGCGTCTCTTTTTTGGGGCGGCTTTTGAGGAGGTGGTCACGATAATAGAGGTGTCGTAAGAGGTCTTGTTGTTACGGTATAGTATAACGGTTGAGGATTCGTTGAATGATAGAAATTCATACACTGGAGTTGGGGCAGATGGATAACTTTATCTACCTGATTGAGGATTGTGAGACCCATCAGGCTGCTGTGGTTGATCCGGCATGGGATGCAGTGGCAATTACACGTTATGCAGAGCAGAAGGGTCTGAAAATTTCTGCTATTCTGTTGACGCATGGTCACCATGACCATATCAATGCAGTTGAGCCACTACAGCAGCTTACCGGGGCAGCAGTCTATGTGCATCAGAGAGAGGCGCTGTTCTTTAAGATGCAGACTTTCGAATTTGTAGCGTTTGAGGCAGGCTTTATATTACCGCTTGGCGAGAGTGAAGTAGAAGCTGTTGAGACTCCGGGGCACACTCCCGGTGGGGTCTGTTACAGCGCAGGAGAGCATTTGGTGACAGGAGATACNCTGTTTGTATTTGGTTGTGGTCGCTGTGACCTGGAGGGTGGTGACCCGAGACAGATGTACCAATCGCTGAAACAACTGGTGGCGAGTTTTGCCCCCTCGACCCGAATTTACCCTGGACATAACTATTCAGTACAGTCGAGTTCAACACTTGCTGAAGAGGTTGAAGGAAATCCATTTCTGGCCTGTAGTAATGAGGAGTCGTTTGTTCACTACCGGATGGTTGAGCATGACCGAGTGCGTAACTCACCTTATGGAGCTGTTATATAAAGGTAGCGGGCTATGCACATGACGTGAGTAACCCCTATATCTTGTGTTCACGATTTTCGACAATCTCTTGATATGAGATTGGTTGCATAGCTACAGCATG
>DUYW01000238.1 GCA_013349825.1 Gammaproteobacteria bacterium
GATCAGAGGGAGTGAAGGTGGGTCAGTTTGAATGAGCACCAACAGTAGGTGGGTCAACTTTGTGAGCACTGGGTGGGTCAATCTTTGTGAGCGCTAAAGCCCCGGTTGATGATGGAGGGATTGATCTTTTCTAGCAGGCGCGTTGTTAGAATGTTTATGTATAGATAGGTATGATTTATGCATCTCTCTGGTTAACTGTATAAGGAGAGAAATGATGAGCACCATCTATGTTGCATCAACCATTGCCGAGAGTTGGCATGACCTGGTTAAAGAGGCGGAACAGGAGACCCATCTAACGCTGGACCATGAGATGGAAGGCTATCTGGTGATGACCTTGATACGCTATCAGAAATTTGCCTCGCTAAAATCTCATATCCTTGCACTGGACTATTTCAATGCGCAGGGGCAGTCAGGTCAGCTCAGACGTCAAAGGCTTCAGCAGTTGGGTGATATCAGCCTGCTCTTTAGTGGCCTCTATCCAGAACAGGCAGAGCGCCGTATGGTGGGTATCGATTACTTTATCAAAATGGGAAAAAGTGCCTACTCATCGGCCTCTGTTGGGGCAAAAAGTGCCCTGTCAGAGATGTTTGTAGAGCTTTCAAGCAGTTTTATACCCTTGATGCGGGTACTGCGTGCGGTACATGATCGAACCTCAGCACAGCGTCCGGATCTGCTAGAGGCGTGGGATCTCTGGTCCGGGACGGGTGATGCGCAGTCGTGGGATCAGTTGAGCCAGGGAGGTCGTGTAATACCGGTTAATATGGTTGGGCAGGCATAGCAATATACCCAGCCCGGCAGAGCTACATACCGGTTAGTCCTGTTCCATATATTTGAGTCGAATGGCCCGAATCACATCCTGGATGGTGAAGAAGATTTCGACCAGCTCTGGGTCAAAGTGCTTTCCAGCCTCCTCTCGAAGCAGGTTGTCAACGTCCTCTTCACTCCAGGCACTCTTGTAGACGCGGCTGGAGATCAAGGCATCATAGACATCGGCCATTGCAACAATTCGTGCAGTGAGAGGAATCTCTTCCCCTTTCAGACCTTTTGGGTAGCCGTTCCCATCCCACCGCTCATGGTGGCCCAATACAACGTCACGGCTCATCTCATCCAGTAGAGAGTGAGTATCACCAAACAGGCTTGCACCATATTCAGTGTGGTTCTGCATGACCTTAAACTCATCATCGGTCAATTTTGCCGGTTTTTTCAGAATTTTATCGGAGATTGCGACCTTGCCGACATCATGTAGCATCGCAGCAATACGGAAGGAGCCTTTAAAGGCCCGCATCTCGTCATCAGGAACCCCCCGTTTTCTGGCCCATGCCTCATAGATTTCGATGGAGTAGGTGCCGACCCGATTGACGTGGGCGCCGGTCTCTTTGGGGTCACGCAGTTCGGCCATCTGTAGCATACGGGTGAATACGGTACGGGTAATTCGTGCCCGATCAATCGCCCCGGAGGCGATCAACCCGAAATGTCGGAGATAGAGCAGATCCTCCTCAGAGAACGGTTTTTGCTCATCTTTGTTAATCAGTTGCAGGACTCCGACCAGAGTTCCGTTGCCCGTAGTGAGTGGTGCGGCAACGGTGGTTACTGTTTTATAGCCAGTCTGCTCATCAAAGCTGGTGTTGAAGCTGTAGGGGGCGTTGTCAGGAAGATTATAGACATCGTTGATATTGACCATCTCACCACGGCTGGCGGCAAAACCGGCAATTGAACTTTCATCAATGGGGATGGTGACATCGTTATAGAGGAAGCGATTATTTCGGCTACCCAAGCTTTGCAGACGGTCATTCTGTACATAGGCAAAGCGTAGTTTTTCATCTTCAGCCAGGTAGATGGAGCCTGCATCAGCACCTGTATATCTGCGTGCCTCAAGCAGCAGCTGGTCCAGCAGAGCATCCAGATCTTCAATTCTTACAATCTGTTCTGAAAAGCGCAGTAATGAGTCGAGTCGGTCGTTGTATTCATTCGCTTGCATGACGTTATTTTCACTCTGTTATTCAAGTATCATTAGGGTTAGAGAGTACTACATTGTGAAAGTGGCTGCACCTTAGTGTTATGTTCGTGTTATGTGAATGGAAATATGATGGAAAAGGTAGCTCCTGGCTTCCCTTCCATCTTCAACAGTTTTATTTCACCATCTACACTTTTAACAAAATTCCCCACAGAGTGGAGCCCATAACCGGTTTTGCCATGTTGGGTTGAGAAGCCGAAGTTGAAAATTTCCTTCTGAACCTCCTCAGTAATACCGGTGCCGTTATCTTCGATCTGCAGTTGCCATTCAGAGAGGCTGGTTTTGCTGGCGTGAAAGTGAATGACACCGGTTTCCTGTTCACCCTGCATAGCGTCAGCACGTAACACGATTGCAGCAATACTGTTATCAACCATATGTATCATCATCTGCATAAACTGGTTTCTGGGGAGTGTGATTTGATGGATGTCATCGTCAATGGTGATGTTAACCTGAATCCTGTTTTGCTGGATCTGTTGGTTCCTTGAGGCAATTACATCAACCAGTAGTGCATGAAGGTCAAAGGTACTCTTGAAACTATTGGGATGAGACTCATTCTTGTGTAATTTAAGTAGGTTACCTATTTGGATGACCTCTTCAGATAGAGTATTCAGAGGTTTTTGCAGATCACCTTGAATGATGTTTCGTAAGGTTTTCCCCCCCTCTCTGAAGACGGCTTCACTTTTGTTGAGTAGAAGTGTCTGCTCGTCGGTACTGTTTTCTGGGAGGGCGTTCTGTTGATGGTGCCGTATCTGTTGAGCAAAACTTTCGAACATCATCACGACCTTCTCAAGTTGGACTCCTGAACGTTTGATGCGTGTCAGGTTTCCTGAAATACCGGTGATGATATTACCGATGTTATGCATCACAGTAACCCCCATCTCAGCGACACCGGACTGAAAGGCGAGGAATTGCTGCTGTTGCTCGATGTGTTTTCGCTCTCTCAAATCATGGAATACAAAGGTGTAGCCTATACTGTTATTACGGCTGTCGGTCAGTGTGGAGCGGGAGATCTCAATCGGTATCTCCTGTCCGCTACCATTATGAAACCTGGTTTCACCCCCCGGATAATGCTGCTTCAGAACCTCTTCTCCAAGAAGCTGAGTAACGCTGAGGCTCTGAAGCAGCTCACCGGTATAGCCTGACAGTGTTTCGGCAGCCGGGTTAAAGGAGAGAATCTCCCCCTGCTCATTGGTGACCAATAGCGCTTCAACCATTGAATGGGTAATCTTTTCGGCATACTCCTTGGCCTGAGCCAGTTCAGTGGTGCGTTCAGAGACCCGCTGCTCCAATGTATCATGGCTCTTTTCCAGCGCACTATAGGTGTTTCGCAGATTGATTACGGCACCAATGAGGACAAAAAACAGTACCAGTGTAAATAGCAGCAGCAGGTTTGTAGAGAGTTCAGTCTGCTGCTGCTGGACCTTATAGCCCGCCAGATAGGTTTCTCGAATGGTGGCAAGGGTCTCAGGGATTTCAATCACAAGAGCCTTTCCGAGCAGACTCTCAACCAGTGGCAAATTGATGAGGATCAGGCGACTATGCCGCAGCAGTGTCACCGCAATCTCCATAGCATCCTCTTGCGGGAATTGACCACTGACTGCCATCTTCTGATAGAGACCGATACGATCCAGTAGTTC
Organism: Gammaproteobacteria bacterium; assembly: GCA_013349825.1. Taxonomy (GTDB): domain Bacteria; phylum Pseudomonadota; class Gammaproteobacteria; genus Thiopontia. The sequence continues at coordinate 3,652 of DUYW01000238.1, forward strand.
ACTGCGCTGCTGGTTATTCTCTGTCACCAGATAGGTCAGCATATCCTCTGCAAATATATGGATTGCGTAGGTAAGGCTGTTTTCATTTTCGAGAGTAGCCTGCTCAATCTGCTGGTGAAGTTCAGGAAGGTAACGCACACTGTTTCCATAGAGTGCTTTAGCTGATTTAAATTGAGAGATCAGCTCCAGCTTTTCTGTAAAACGCTGTTTGAGCTGAGTGACTAAATTCTGCAGGAGTGCTGTACGCTCCTGATCAAGATAGGTTGGTGGCGCCTGTAGCTCAGAGAGTAGTTGATGGATAGTTCGTTCGGCACTGACCAGACCATCATAGTCACTGCGTAGCCGGAAACGGCTTCGAAACAGCTCCATGCTATAGCGGTTCTCTTCATTTTCAAGCTGGGTGATCTGGCTCAGGTAGCGAATGTGCTGTTTTGATTCAATCCCCTGGGCAACAAAAAACAGAATGATAAAGAGGACAAAAAGCAGCCCGAGGATTGGATAGCTATAACGTCGTAGAAAGGAGGCGAGGGATTGCAGCATTAATGGATTGCAGAGAGGTCAGCACTAAGAGTATTGAGGAATGCGACCAGCTGGTTGATCTGCTCTTCATTCAGTTTTCTTCCCAGTTGCAGAGCCCCCATGTCGGAAACAGCCTCTTCCAGCGTGGCACGTGAACCATCATGAAAGTAAGGGGCCGTGAGCGCCACATTGCGCAGTGAAGGAACCTTGAAAACAAGGTGATCTACCGGATTTCCGGTCACCTCAAAACGTCCCTGGTCATCATGCAGCAGTTTAAGCTGCTGCTCATTTTCGGCATAGACACCGATCTTCTGAAACAGGTTGCCCCCTACGTTTCGTCCCTGATGACAGCTGATACAACCAAAATCTCTGAATAGAGTATAGCCTCTCCGTGCCGTATTGGAGATAGCACTGTTATCTCCTTTCAGATAACGGTCAAACGGGTTGTCCGGGGTAATGAGCGTACGTTCATAGAGGCTGATTGCATCCTGTATGGTTTTGAGCTGTATCCCTTGAGGGTAGATCGAGAAGGCTTCCACCATGGCTGGGTCTGCGCTGAGCTGGGTGATGATCTGCTCTCGGTTGCCGCCCATCTCATCGGGATTGAGCAGAGGCTGCCCCGCCTGTTCGGCCAGGTTGTGTGAGCGCCCATCCCAGAACTGTCGGAAGTTAAACGCTGCGTTGAGTACCGTAGGAGAATTTCTCTTTAAGCGGCTTCCATTGGTACCGATTGAAATCCCCCTGGGATCATGCCCTCCAAGTGTCAGAATATGACAGCTCATACAGCTTATTTTTTGGCTTCCGGAGAGGCGGACATCCTGGAATAGCTGCTGTCCCAGATTAATCTTTGCGGTTAGTTCAGCAGAGAGCGCTTTGAGTTGAGGGATCGGGTGTATCGGGCTTTCAACGGTCTGCTGATTCTCTGTAGAGAGGTAGAAGTCACTGTCACTGTATTGAGGCAGTGGAATCTTTTCAGCAGGGACCGAAGGGCTGGAGAGCCACTGTTCTCTTACAATCCAGGATATTCCCAGAAGGATGAGAATGAAGAACCCTGTAATAATCTTTTGAGACATAAGGTCAGGATGTTATCAAATTAGTCAGGCCAATGTAGCGCTACTAAATGGATGAGACACCACTCTCAATAGCCGCACGTCGAACGGCAGTAGAGACATAGCCACGCAGTCTGGGGTCGAGCGGTTTGGGAATGATGTAGTGAGGGCCGAACTCCAGAGTCTCATCCGGGTAGGCACTGCGTACACTGTCTGGAATGGGTTCATTAGTGAGGTGTTGTAGAGCCTTAACAGCAGCGATTTTCATCTCAATATTGATGGTGGTTGCCTTGGCATCCAGTGCGCCGCGGAAGATAAAGGGGAAGCAGAGTACATTGTTGACCTGGTTGGGAAAATCGCTGCGCCCGGTGGCCATAATCAGGTCATCCCGAACTGACAGTGCAAGTTTGGGATGAATTTCCGGGTCGGGGTTGGCCAGTGCAAAAAGCACGGGGTTGGGCGCCATGCTCTGCACCATCGCAGGGCTGACCAGATTGGCTCCAGAGAGCCCGGTAAAGACATCAGCGGACTCCATGGCATCGGCGAGTGAGCGCCACTCTGTGGTGCGGGCAAATAGCTGTTTATAGATATTGAGATCGGTACGACCCGTATGGACCACACCATGCCGGTCAACCAGGGTGATATTCTCTTTACAGGCCCCCAGGGTAATCAACAACTGCATTGAGGCGATGGCAGCAGCACCGGCTCCAAGACAGACGATACGTGCTTCAGGCAGGCTCTTGCCCTGGATCTGCAGCGCATTGAGCAGCCCCGCAGCAATAATAATTGCGGTGCCATGTTGATCATCATGAAAGACAGGAATATTGAGCCGATCAATCAATGCCCGCTCAACCTCAAAGCAGTGGGGTGCGGAGATATCTTCCAGATTGATACCACCAAAGGTGGGGGCAATACGGGCTACAGTCTCAATAAAATCCTGGTTGGAGGAGGCCTCAACTTCAATGTCGAAGACATCAATATCGGCAAATTTTTTAAACAGAACCGCCTTTCCCTCCATAACCGGTTTGGCCGCAAGAGGGCCGACATTACCGAGCCCAAGCACAGCGCTGCCATCGGTGATCACGGCAATCAGGTTGCCGCGTGCCGTATAACGGTCTACACAGTTGGGGTTGGCAGCAATTTCACGAACCGGAGCCGCAACACCGGGGCTATAGGCGAGGCTGAGGTCATAGGGGGTTTCAAAGGGTTTGGTCGGGTGTATCGCCAGTTTTCCGGCGGGCTTACTGCTGTGATAATCCAGAGCTTGTTGCGTCAATGTCTCATCATCGGGATGTTGTGGCGGCTGATTCATTGCGCAGTCTCATTTATTGGATGAAGGAGTTCAGGCTATAGATTGTGTCTGAATCCATTGGGGTGTCAAATGCTATTAGTGGTTTTTCAACACTAGTACTCCGACAACATTGTTTTGACCGTCTCAGTAAGGCTGAATGGGGTGAGCTGCAAGGCGGACGAACGCAGGACT
>DUYW01000216.1 GCA_013349825.1 Gammaproteobacteria bacterium
GAGTGAGCTTGTGATAAGCTCTATTATACTGCGAATTATTATTTAAATCAGATAGTTGTTCGAATAATCAAGGAGTTTAAGTCACGGATTCAGGTATGAATCAACAGAATATTTAATTTAATAGAGTTGATCCAATTAAAATAATGAAATATATCAACTTTTAGAATGGTATTTCTATATTGAGAAATTGAGGGTTTATAACCCCCTGCTGCCGTAATGCGACTATCCCAACGACCGGCAAACAGTTGATTAAAGTTAGGTTACAGCCTGCTCCACTCCGGTAAAATAACCCAATGAGCAGAACAACTCCGGAATTACTCTCCCCCGCAGGAACCTTGCAACATATGCGGGCTGCGTTTGCCTACGGTGCTGATGCCGTTTATGCAGGCCTGCCGCGTTATGGTCTGCGGGTACGAGAAAATGATTTTGATTTGGCGGGCCTGGAGTCTGCAATCCATGAGGCGCATCAACAGCAGAAGAGACTCTACATCACCTCCAATATCCTTGCCCACAACAGCAAGGTCAAGACGTTTGAGAGAGATATTGGAGCAGTGATTGCCCTCAAACCGGATGCACTGATTATGGCGGACCCAGGCCTGATTTTGCTGGTGCGTGAGCGCTGGCCAGAGCAAACCGTACACCTGTCGGTACAGGCCAATACTGTGAACTATGCAGCGGTACGTTTTTGGCAGCAGTTGGGTATTAAACGAATAATTCTCTCTCGTGAACTCTCACTGGAGGAGGTGGAGGAGATTCGCCAACAGTGCCCGGAGATAGAGCTGGAGGTCTTCGTTCATGGTGCACTCTGCATGGCCTACTCGGGCCGCTGTCTGCTCTCAGGCTATATTAACCACCGTGATGCGAACCAGGGTTCCTGTACTAATGCCTGTCGTTGGGAGTATCACGAAGTAGAGAGTGAGGTTGATGATAATGGTGACCTCAAGGCACTAAGAGCAAAACAGCCCTTGGAATCTGTTTCAGCACAACCTGTTCAGCGTATCCTGATAGAGGAGATGGGCCGCCCCGGAGAGGCGATGCCTATTGAAGAGGATGAGCACGGTACCTACATCATGAATTCTCGAGACCTGCGCGCGGTAGAACATATCCAGCGGCTGGTTGATATTGGTATTGATTCTCTGAAGATTGAGGGGCGTACCAAATCGATTTACTACGTGAGCCGTGTCAGCCAATCCTATCGCATAGCGATTGACGACGCTGTTGCAGGGCGTGATTTTGATACCTCACTTTTGGCTGAATTGGAAAATCTTGCCAGCCGTGGTTATACCGATGGATTTTTCAAGCGTCACCATAACGAGGAGTACCAGAACTACATTCAGGGGAACTCCCAGGGGCATCGCCAAATCTATGTTGCGGAGATCAGCGATTACGACCCTGAACAGAAGTTGGCAACTCTGGTTGCAAAGAACAAATTTGGAGTGGGAGATCGGCTGGAACTGATCCTTCCCAGTGGAAATCGGGAGATCATTCTGGAGAAGATCTATAGTCAAAAAGGTGAAACCATGGAAGTGGTGCCGGGTGGGGGCTATCAAGTTCAGGCTGTGCTAGATCTTACGCCAGAGCAGGGGCAGTACCGGTTCGGAATGCTGGCACGTTTTCTATAAACTCTCTGAGTTCTGCGCTATGATCTCCAAAAATTAAGGAAGTGGTTGCACATGATTCTTTCAGAGTCTCCTTAAGTGATAATAGCAAGAGAATAGAGCCCCTGTTTTTTTGTTGATAGAGTAGATAAATAATGAGGAGTCGATGTGAGCAAGATTGATACAGGCCGAGGCCAATTTCCACAACAGCGGATGCGTAGAATGCGTCGTGATGATTTTTCTCGTCGATTGATGCGTGAGAATGTATTGACTGCCAATGATCTGATTTACCCGATGTTTGTGATTGAGGGAAAAGCACGTCGGCAGAAGGTGAAATCAATGCCGGGCGTAGAGCGCGTCACCATCGATGAGTTGCTGAAAGAGGCGAAGGAGCTGGTGGCACTCGGTATCCCCACGATTGCCCTGTTCCCGGTGGTGCCGAAGAACAAGAAGTCTCTACAGGCTGAGGAGGCGTGGAATCCTGAGGGGCTTGCGCAGCGTGCGGTACGCGCACTGAAGAAAAAATTCCCGCAACTTGGTGTGATGACCGATGTAGCACTTGATCCGTTCACCACCCATGGTCAGGATGGCATCATTAACGATGTTGGCTATGTGATGAATGATGAGACGGTAGAGGCATTGATCCAGCAAGCGCTTTCTCATGCGGATGCGGGTGCAGATATTGTTGCACCTTCCGATATGATGGATGGACGTATTGGTGAAATCCGTTTTGCACTGGAGGGTGCGGATCAGATTCATACCCGGATTATGGCCTACTCTGCCAAGTACGCCTCCAGTTTCTATGGTCCATTCCGTGATGCGGTAGGCTCAGCAACAAATCTGGGTTCTGGGGATAAATCAACCTACCAGATGGACCCTGCCAACAGCAATGAGGCACTGCGTGAAGTGGCATTGGATCTGGAGGAGGGGGCCGATATGGTAATGGTCAAACCCGGTATGCCCTATCTCGATATTGTACGTCGTGTGAAAGATCAGTTTGGAGCACCTACCTTTGTCTACCACGTCAGTGGCGAATACAGTATGCTGAAGGCCGCTGCAATGAAGGGGTGGTTGAATGAACGAGCGGTCGTGCTGGAGGCGTTACTGGGCTGTAAGCGGGCGGGTGCAGATGGCATTCTCACCTATTATGCTAAAGATGTTGCCCAATGGCTCAAAGAGTAAGAGATACAAAACATCATGACAGATCGCTATCTGGTGGTAGGCAATCCAATTGCTCACAGTAAATCACCGCAAATCCACCAGCTGTTTGCAGAGCAGACAGGGCAGGATATTCACTATACCAGTCTGAAAGTGGAGCATGGCACCTTTGATGAGGTTGTGCAGCAGTTTCAAGAGGCGGGAGGTCGGGGGCTCAATATTACGGTACCTTATAAGCATGAGGCTTGGGGTCTGGCTGATGAGCGCTCTAGTCGTGCAGAGCTGGCTGGGGCAGTCAATACCCTCCAGATTCAAAAGGATGGAACCTGCTATGGGGACAATACGGATGGTGTTGGCCTGTTGCGTGACCTGACCCAAAACAATGACGTAATGATCAAAGATAAAAAGGTGTTGGTGCTTGGTGCAGGGGGGGCGGTTCGTGGTGTGTTGGAACTGCTGTTATCCGAGAAACCTGCGCAGCTCACTATTTCTAACCGTACCGCAGAGCGTGCTGAAGATCTGGCAGAACTTTTTCAGGACTACGGCACGATCGATGGAGGTGGTTTTGATGAGCTGGATGGACAGCGCTTTGACCTGGTGATTAACGGTACGGCGGCCAGTCTGCAGGGGAAGTTACCTCCACTACCCTTTGACCTGTTGGCAGACAATGCCACCTGTTATGACATGATGTATAGCGCAGAACCCACCCCCTTTATGCAGTGGGGCAGCGAATATGGTGCAGGTAAAGTACTGGATGGGCTGGGAATGCTGGTTGAACAGGCTGCGGAGTCATTTGAGCTGTGGAGAGGTGTCCATCCGGAAACAGTGCCGGTGATTGCGCAGTTACGACAAGAGTTAATCTCCAGTTTAGATTCAGAATAAGCTGTTTTGTGGTCTGGTTGCTTTCAAAGACTAAAGCAGGTGCCTGATCTATCCCAGAGCAGGCACTTAAGGAACCCCTGAATAAGTCTGTGTGAAATGGATCGTGCCTAGATCAAGGCGCACCCCCAAATGACCACTTGCACACATTTCGGGTTCTCAAAACTTAATGCCAAGTTGGTTTTTTCGTTTTTTTATAGCTTCTAAGATCATCGAGTGTAAAGTGCTGCCTCATCTGATGACTGGTTATAAGATGAAATTCAAGCAGGATTGAGATACTGGTTTTTCAGCTTCACGTATTCATCGGCAGAGTATTTGAACCAGAGAAGCTCTTCACTGCTGAGTGGGCGCGCCTTAACGGCTGGAGCACCGCGCCAGAGGTAACCCCCTTCAAGTCGCTTACCGGGTGCTACCAGACTCCCGGCTGCCAGCAGTACCTCATTTTCGATGATCGCTCCATCCAGTACGGTTGCGCCCATACCGATCAGGCAACGGTCGCCCACCTTGCAGGCGTGCAATATGGCACCATGGCCAACCGTTACATCATCCCCGATTCTCAGTGCAAATCCCTCAACATTCTGTTCGGTTGGGCGAGCTACATGGAGGACCGAATTGTCTTGAATATTGGTTCGCGCCCCAATGGTGATGAAATTGACATCCCCCCGAACGGCAGCCAGGGGCCAGATAGAACTATCATGACCAATTGTGGTACGCCCGATCACTTGTGCAGAGGGGTCAATAAAGACAGAGCCATCAAACTGAGGACTCCATTCACCAAAGGGGCGGATGTTATTCATGAGTTCGTTCCTTTCAGAGCCATTTCATTGCGTAGTTGAGGATGAGCTGCTAGTTTACCGGAACTTAATTTTAGTTTTTGGAACAATGATGTCAGAGAAGAACCCGTTACTGGAGATGGAGGGGTTACCCCCATTTTCACAGATTGAGCCACACCACGCCCTTCCCGCTATTGAAGCACTATTGAAAGAGAATAGAGATGCGGTCGATCAGCTACTCAGCAATGAAGCCTCTTACCAGTGGGAAAGCTTGGTGCAGCCACTGGAGGAGATGGAAGATCGTCTGGGGCGAGTCTGGTCACCGGTGAGTCATCTCAACTCGGTGAAGAATAGTCCGGAACTGCGTGAAGCCTATAATCGTTGCCTGCCACTACTCTCCGACTATGCGACGGAGATGGGTCAGCATCAAGGGCTGCACAATGCCTTCCGTGAGATTGCGGAGAGTGAGAACTACCGCATGTTGGAGCCATCACAGAAGAAAATTATTGAGAATGCACTGCGTGATTTTCGTCTCTCCGGGATCGATCTGCCGATTGAAAAGCAGCAGCGTTTCCGAGAGATCAGCCAGTCATTGTCACAACTGACCTCCAGATTTGGAGAAAATGTACTGGATGCCACCAACCAGTGGGAGAAGCTGATCACCGATGAGTCGCTACTGGCCGGGTTATCAGATGCTGCCAAGGCGATGGCCAGACAAACTGCTGAACAGCGAGGCCAGGAGGGCTGGCTCTTCACTCTGGAGTTCCCCTCTTATATTGCGGTGATGACCTATGCCGACAATCGACAACTACGAGAAGAGTTGTATGAGGCCTATGTCACTCGGGCATCCGATCAGGGGCCACATGATAAGGGGCTCGATAATACCCCGATCATGGAGCAGATTTTGCAGTTGCGTCACGAGAAGGCGAAACTTCTGGGCTTCGATAACTATGCAGAATACTCACTCTCTACCAAGATGGCAGAAACAGCGGATCAGGTGATTCGTTTTCTTGAAGACTTGGCGCAGCGTTCATTGGGTGTTGCGAAGCAAGAGCTTGAAGAGTTGCGTCAATTTGCTAAAGAACGCGATAGTCTGGAGGAGTTGCAGTCGTGGGATTTGACCTACTACGCAGAGAAGTTGAAAGAGCAATGCTACAGCCTTTCAGAAGAGGCATTGAAACCGTGGTTCCCGGTGGATCGGGTGTTGGAAGGGATGTTTGAAGTGGTCCATCGCCTCTATGGAATTACTATCCAGGAGCAGCAGGGTGTAGATCTATGGGATCAAGAGGCTCGCTTTTTCAGTGTTACAGACCGTGAGGGGGCACTGCGTGGACAGTTCTATACGGACCTCTTTGCCCGTCCGCAGAAACGGGGTGGAGCATGGATGGATGACTGTATTACCCGACGTAAAATGGCGGACGGAGTGCAGGTTCCAGTTGCCTATCTTACCTGTAATTTTACTCCACCCATTGGAGAAGCCCCCGCGCTGTTGACGCACGACGAGGTATTAACAATGTTCCATGAGTTTGGCCATGGACTACACCACCTGATGACACAGATTGATTTTCCCAGTGTGGCGGGCATTGGTGGGGTGCCATGGGATGCCGTTGAGCTACCCAGCCAGTTTATGGAGAACTGGTGTTGGCAAGAGGCGGCACTGCCACTCTTTTCAGGTCACTATCAGACTGGTGAGCCACTCTCCAAAGAGAAGTTTGAGCAACTGCTAGCCAGTCGTAACTTCCAGGCGGGAATGGCAATGGTGCGCCAGCTGGAATTTGCGCTATTCGATTTCAAGATGCATCTGGAGTATGACCCGCAAAAGGCACAGGGCAATGGTGAGCAGGTCTATGCTGCACTGGATGTAGTACGTGATCAGGTCGCAGTGATGAAACCTCCCTCATTTAACCGTTTTCCACATAGCTTTTCTCACATATTTGCGGGGGGATATGCAGCAGGGTATTACAGCTATAAGTGGGCGGAAGTGCTCTCCTCGGATGCCTTTGCACATTTTGAAGAGAATGGTATTTTTGATGCCGACACTGGACTCCGGTTTCTCGCCTCTATTCTGGAGCAGGGAGGCTCGCGAGAGCCAATGGAGCTATTTATTGAATTTCGCGGCAGAGAGCCACAAATTGATGCACTGTTACGTCACTCCGGTATCAGTCTGTAAGAGATCTACCTATTTTCAGCCATCTTTTTGGACTTAATAC
>DUYW01000256.1 GCA_013349825.1 Gammaproteobacteria bacterium
TGGCTTTGTCCATCGGCTACTCTTTATCTCACCCTACAGTGACACAACATATTACTTATAACTCTCTTTACGGTGTAGCACTCTACCCACTTGAACCACCTCCTCTGACACATCAAACAAGACCCTATAGTCACCAACCCGAAGGCGATACGCTGGTTCGAAATTAGTCAGCTTCTTTACACCAGTCACCTCTGGAAACTGAGCAAGTTCTAAAATCTTCGCATGAATCTTTTCCCGTTTTTTTCGCTCCATCTTGTTCAGGTCTCTGATCGCACTCTTGCGAACCTCAATCCTCATGCTTCAGATATTCATCAAAAGGAATCGACTCTTCTCCTCGTGTCGCCTTAAGTAGCTTCAGATCATCAATATCCTCTCTAGAGACAATCTCTAAGCCATCCTTTCTAAAGTGTTCAAGAAGCCATGTCACCTTATCCACTAATTGATCATTATTGATATTGATTGTGATCGATTGCATGTCAGACATCCTTATGTAGATTTGGACAGTAGATGGAGTTCATTCCTATCTTATCAGATAGATAAAAAATCACATCAAGGAAAATCATTGCCCTCACGGCCTCTTTCACTGCGCTACCCTCTCTTCGGCAACTGTTTGATCACCCGCTCCAGGTCCTTATCCACACGGCTCGGTTTGGCATCGATCACCCGTCTGAAATGGTCATACTCCAGCGCAGCCTTCTCCTTGGCCTGAAGCGCTGAGACCTTTCCTGCATGGGTTAACAGATCATGATCACCCAGTTTGAGAAAGCCATCCAGCTTAACCGTCCAGTCGTTCATCTTCATCAATTGTCCCCGTTCTGCCTGAAGCTCTGCAAACTCCAGATAGGCGGTGACGATGCGATTCAGCAGATTGAGCTCCTGCTCAGTGAGATAATTCTTCGCAGTACCCACCTCAGATCGACTCGGCTCCTCACCACTAAAGTGGGTTAGACCAAGGTGTGGCTTGTTCGCGTCGACCCGTTGATGAACCACCTCGGCAGCGGTATGACCGTGGGCCGCCCAGTGCATCTTATTCTGAACCTGCGCAAAGAACTGCTGACTCGCTTCGGCCTTGCCATCATAATCGATACTGGTTGCATAGATGTCGCACACCTTCCTCCAGAACACCTTTTCCGAGGAGCGAATATCACGAATTCGCCCCAGTAGCTGTTCAAAGTAGAGGTTACTGTCCGGGTTCTTCAGGCGTTCGTCATCCATCACAAAGCCCTTGGTGAGGAGCTCCTTTAGCTGTGCTGTGGCCCAGGTACGAAACTGAACACCCCGTTTTGATCGCACTCGGTAACCCACAGCAAAAATCGCCTCTAGATTGTAATGCTCGATCTGGCGCTCCACCTCACGCCCACCCTCCCTTTGAACTGTTGCATATTTTGCAACAGTTGCCTCTCTGGACAGCTCACCCTCTTCATAGATAGACTTCAGGTGCTTTGAGATCACGGATTTATCACGACCAAACAGCTCTGACAGCTGATTCAGACTCAACCACAAACTCTCTCCCTCAAACCGACACTCAAGACGAAAACTGCCCTCATCGGTTTGGTAGAGTAAAACCTGTCCCTTCTCCTTTTCTGTGAGTTCGGCATTCATGCCGCCTCTTCCTTGTAGGGTTGTTGAGGGGCTTGCCATTCCCGTACGTCAATCTTGCCGGTTACAGCAGCGGAGATTAAGGCTGTGCGGCGTTCTTTGAGAAGTTCTATTGTCTTTTCAGCTTTAGAAAGGGTAACACCTAAATCTAACGCACGTTTCCGTATGTATTTGATAATATTAATTTGCTCACTAACTGGGGGGACTGGAAAAACCCAGTTCTTTATATGTTCTTGTGATACTTTTGCCATCGTCATACTAGAACCACGAGCATCAAGCTCAATCTGAAACCTTCCTTTATCTGACAGAAGACACTGACAAAGATACTCATTATCAATTTTGTAGTTTGTATTTAATCGATAAATCAAGTCACATAACATAATATTTCTTGTAGGCTCAGATTCAACGTAACAGGCATCCGCAACAAGCTTTGGTGTATTTGCCCGAGTAACTAATAAATCCCTCTTCTTAACAATGAAGCGAGAGTCTATAGGTGTCTCTAATGTCTTACTTTCCATCTCATTAAAATGGCCATACTTGACCGCACTAATTTTTAACACCCCATTTTCTTCTATAGACGGCGGCCTATTATCTGCAACCGGGCTATTACCTTGTTGAATCTTGTCTATTACCCTGCGCACTGGCATGACATCCCAATGCTCCGGCACCTCACCCAACCACTCAACCCCTGAGTCGCACATGGGGGCATTGGGGTTGAGGCCTTTGGTGACGGCATGGCTAATCACCGCCTGACGTTTCTCTTTTAGCAGCTTAATGAGCTGTTGTTGTTTTTCGATCAGGATGTCGATTTTAGCGGTTTCGTGATCGAGGAAATTGGCGATATTTTCTTGTTCCTCTTTCGAAGGTTCAAAGAAAAAGCTGTTCCCAATATCAGCGTAACTTATAGTTTGCCTAACTCCAGAACCAAGAGTTTTCATATGAGCCACATCAAACTCTTGTAACAACCACCTTGTATATCTCTTTAATAACCGACCATTACTTTGTAGAACGATATATCCTGTACTAACAACGACGTCAATTGATGATAATGCTGTTCGCAAGCTCAAAAGGTCATAATTCATATTCAAAGGGTTGATCAAGAACTCGCCAGCTAGAACTTCCTGATAGGATGCCTTCGTTTCAGGCAATAGATTCTCAGAACTCTTATAAATCACATTACCGAAGCTAATAGAGCCAGCACTCAGCTCAGGATTACAATTTTTCTTCTTTTCAGCTAATACTTGCTTAAATCGCACGGGCTCCCAATGATCTGGCACATCACCCATCCATGCCACTCTGGAACCTTGGTATTCAGGATACCCCCGATACTTCCTCTTCATCAAGAATGCACCTCACGCAACAACGCCATAATCTCCCCACTCACCAGATCCAACTCCGCATCGATCTCCTCCAATGCCCTCGGTGGCTGATAAACATAGAAGTGGCGGTTAAACGGTATCTCATAGCCAACAATACCGATCTCGTGATCCTTCTCATCTCTCTTGCTGGCATCGATCCAGCCATCAGGCACATGCGGTTCTACCTCTTTGGCGAAGTAGGCCTCGTTGATCGCATTCACCGACCTTGAAGGATCGAGGGCAACATTTTCGTGATCCCGCAGGTCACCATCCGGTTTGTACTCCACCACCTGTCCATCCACCCCGAACAGGCCATAGACGGGCGAAGGTTTACCGCTTTTATGAATCTTTTTGATCACCTTCTCCGCATCGGAATTCTTCCAGCTGACGGCGTTGGTGATCTGTTTCTTCTCTTTGGCATCGAGCTTGATACCGCTCTTTTTTAACTTCGCATCAAAGCCATTCATATCGTCGTGCTGTTCACTGCCGATGAGCTGTTGTAGCTGCTTGGCCTTGAGCAGAGTGGCCCGTTGGATGAGCCAGCTCTTTGGGTCGAGCAGCGCTTTGATCTGTTTCTCTTTCAGCCCGCTGAAGTGGCTTTTAATATGGCTGCGAACCCCCTCCTCGTGCTCGCTGAGCTGGCCGTACTGTTCGCAACTCTCATCATCATTCCACGCCTCACCGTATTCGGCATAGGCCCACTGCATCACCGCGTTGAGGGGTTTGGGGGCAAAACGCAACTCGGCGATACGCTCATCACTGAACTGGTAGGACTCACGCAGGGGGCGCTCGATGGTGATGCGTCGGTAGCCGAATTCGTGGGTAGCGAAGATCTTACTGGAGAAGGTCTTGGGAGCTTCGGTCTTGGGGTTGGCGGCCTGACGGCCACGGTTGCTCTTCTGCTCGGCGGGCTTATCCAGCTTGCGGGCATCGACCACCTCGAAGGCACCGAAGCTGCGGGTGATGGTGGCGATATCTTCCTCATCCATCTCATTGCGCTTGGAGCCGAGGGATTTACGCATCTTGCCGCAGAGGTTCACCCCATTAATCAGCTGCACCTTGCCCTTTCGCTCATCGGCCTTTTTGTTGGAGAGCACCCAGACGTAGGTGGCGATACCGGTGTTGTAGAACATATCGGTAGGCAGAGCGACGATCGCCTCCAGCAGATCAGCCTCTAGGATGTAGCGGCGGATCTCCGACTCGCCGGAACCCGCACCTCCGGTAAACAGTGGTGAACCGTTGAGGATGATGCCGATGCGGCCTCCCCCTTCTGAGCGGTCTCTCAGCTTGCTAATCAGGTGCATCAGGAACAGCAACGAACCATCGGAGACACGGGGCAGACCGGGACCAAAGCGTCCGTCGAACCCTTTGAGGCTCTGTTCGTCTTTGATCTCCCCTTCGATCTTCTTCCAGTCCACACCAAAGGGGGGGTTGGAGAGCATGTAGTCGAATTTGTCGGCGTAGAGCTGGTCGTTGGAGAGGGTGTTACCCAGTTTGATGTTGTTGACCTCCTGCCCCTTGATCAACATATCGGCCTTACAGATGGCGTAGCTCTCTGGATTGAGTTCCTGCCCATAGGCACGCATGACGGCCTGCGGGTTGAGCTTATCCAGATACTCCATCCCCTCGGAGAGGAAACCGCCAGTGCCAGCGGTGGGGTCGTAGATGGTACGGATAATGCCCGACTTGGTGAGGGCGTCATCATCTTCCATAAACACCAGCGAGGTGGTGAGGTGGACAATATCGCGCGGGGTGAAGTGCTCACCGGCGGTATCATTAGAACTCTCCGCAAAGCGGCGAATCAATTCCTCAAACACCTTGCCCATATCGTGGTTGGAGATGGCCTGGGGGCTGAGGTCGGTCTGTCTGACCTTTTGCACGATCTTGTAGAGCAGATTGGCATCGTTGAGCTGGCCGATAAACTCATTAAACTTGAAGTGCTCAAAGATCTCGTAGGCATCTTTTGAAAAGCCCTGGATGTAGGATTCGAGGTTGTCCTTAATGCCCGATTCGCCCAGTTTTGAGAGATCCATCTTCGAGGTATTGAAGAAGGAGAGGCCGTTGGTGGCACGCAGCAACAGCTTCTCCTGCGCCTCTTGCGGCAGGTTCATCTTGAGCACCTTGTCATACTCGCTCAGCAGCGACTCTTTGCTCTCCTCCAGCACACACTCTAAACGACGCAGAAGCGTAAAGGGGAGGATCACGCGGCCATACTGGCTCTGCCTGAAGTCACCCCGTAGGAGATCGGCCAGAGACCAGATATAGGCGGCGAGATTGTTGGATGTTTGGCTCATTGCTCTATTTAAGTCTGTTAAGTTAATTGATATTTGAGTTAGTTCAAGGAGGTTTTATTCGATGACCAGACTAACTCCACTGCTAATAGTATCAACAATCAAGATCAAAAAATGCCAAGTAACAAAATGTAACAATCACCCGTTTTCTGGATGCTTCTCTGCATTCTTGATGAGCTTATCGGTTACAGTTTGATCCAGATCGATGCTCAGCTTATCTGCAAGACGCAGTAGGTAGATCATGATATCTACCATCTCCTCTTTCACATGCTCGCTCTCGCCACTACCCATTATTGCAGCTGACTGCTTTGGCTATCTGGGCGCACCGTATGAGATTGATGCAAGGCGCTACGAGCCAACAGCGCTAAGATAAAAATCTATACGTAGATATATTTTATTTATTATACAATTTGATTGAATACTGTATAATGAGCCTCATCTTGCTAAGGGAGTAAATTTTCCAAAGCACAAAATTTAAAATTTATATTGAGGATATTAAAATGAAAAAGATTATTGCTGCTATCGCTCTCGCTGCTGTTGCTTCTAGTGCTTCTGCTTTCTTCAGTGGTGGTGATGACAACCAGTCTGGTTACGGAACTGGTTCTGCTGACGGTGCTTTCGACGGAAAGGGACGTGGAGCTGGTAAAGGCCGTGGTGATGCAGAAGGTAACTTCAGCATGACTGTAAACGCTTCTGGTAAGGGTTCTTCTGACATGCAGGCTGATATGGATGCTGCTGAAAATGCTCGCATGAACGGAACTTCTGATCTGCGCACTGAGTCACGCCCAGCTTACTACCCTACTGCTCCAGTAGCTCCTGCTGCTCAGTAATTAGAAACAACTAACCTCTAGATATACCACCCCCCCTTTAGGTATATCCCCCTCTGAGGTTGGCCCCGGTACTTTGGTATCGGGGCTTTTTTGTGCTCTCCGCTACCTGCCTCATGCGCTAAAAAGAGCATTATGGATGTTTGCATTGATACCGACTCAAACAAGTTACCCCTCAAGCACTCGTGGCCAGCGATCATGCACAGTATTCTCCGTCTCTGGCTGGATTGTCACCACATAGACACGGTGTTCATCCCCTAGCGCGATATAAAGCCCCTGTAACCAGTGTCCCTTGGTGAGATCAAACCAGTGGCTGTTACCCTCGATATCCTTCTCCATGAAACTAAGTACCGGTATCTTGACCGGATGCGGAAACCATCGATCCCATCGACCGGCATGGATTGACTCAAGTCGCGCCCATCCGCCTACGGGTAGGTGACCTGACTGCTTCTGCCGTCTACCCCACGGGATCAAGATGGATCTCCCTGTACGCTGCAATACGGGTAACTCTGCCGTCGGGTTAGGGAAATAGACTCG
>DUYW01000200.1 GCA_013349825.1 Gammaproteobacteria bacterium
TGTAGCAGATGAGATCATGGTTGCCATTGAACAAAGCGTAAACAGGTTCTTTGTGCAAGCACTACAACTTGATGCATTTACAATGGAGCTTGAAGCCTTGCTTGAGGGAGTTGAATGCATGATTTTGAACTCCGAAACTTGAGTTCTAAACTCTAAATACGGTAAGTTAGATTGTTGAATTAGATTGCTCAATTAGACTCTCTCAGAAAAACTCCTGACTCTGCTCTGTTGATTGTTTCAGCTCTGAAGTAATTGTCGGTTGATCTAGCTGGTCGAATGCAGTTCGGCTGCTGGTCAAAATACCCCCTGCCATCTCATGCCATGAAAAACCACTGCTCCAGCCGGGGGGAGTGTCACTCCCTTGTCGAAGTCGTGGCAGGACAAAACAGCGCTCGCCGATATAGAGAAGATTGTAGGGGGTGTTGTTGCGGTGACAGTGGCTGATCCACTGCCAAGATTCAGTGCTGCGGTGGGTGCTGGTACAGCTGGCAGGGTAGGGTTCACTGCCTCCATTGTGGTTCCAGCCAGCTGCTTCAACCGGTAGAGGACTCTCACGCAGAAACATCTGGAAGTGGAGATGGTTGACCGAGGCATATGCACCATAGCTGTTGTAGCCAAAGCCGCAACCTGGTAGTGATTCGCTCAGGGTAGTGGCCAGTTGACAGAGATAGTGGTGGTACTCTTCGGTTAACAGTTGGGGGTTCTCCATCTGTCGTTCAGGAACTAACAGTCCATGCCCTTGGGTGAAGGGGTATTTGTTGTAGTAGAGGTCAACCGGTTTTCCCTCCAGTGAGCCACTCCAGAAGAGCTCTTTCTTCATGAACGGTTTGTTGAAGTGGAAACTCTCCTTACAGAAAGGGAGAGAGAGGGTATCGCTGGTAGCAGAGGAGATCCGTCGTGGCCGCAAGGCGCGTAGAGGGTTAAATTGAACCTCCCAGAGGCCTACACTGCGTGACTCACTGGCCGCAATTCTCTCTAACCCTATGGTGACTATTTTGAAGAAGACCAGCAGATCCTCATCACTCTCATTGAGTGTCTCACCACCCAATAGCTGTGATTCAAAACGTTCGAAGAGCTGTCGGTAGCGCAGCTTGACCGGTTCTTGTAGTGTCTCCTGAAGTGTTGGATCAAAACTGGCATTGGCCATTACCAGAATAAAGGTGCCCAACTGCTCTTGGGCTAACAACGCCTCAAAGCCGCTGTTGAAAGCCTTCCAGAAGTGGTCTGTGGAGGAGAAAGGGGGGGTCACAGGTTTGATGGGCATATAATACCACCACTATGGGGGTAGGAGACCGTGGCAAATGTCATTGACAGCAAGAGAAATAGTAGAGGCATGGTAGCGAGCCAATTATACTCATATTTGGCTCACTGCATGAGCTGAATATGGATATAATCGGCTCACAGAGGATGAGGCAGGGGCTCAGTAATGGAAAAACGTTGGATTTGGCAACAGGAAGAGTGGCCAGCATTTGAATGGGATGAGTCGCTCATACAACCCAGGCTACGTGCAGTACGTCTGAAGCAGGGGGTACTGATTGGGCGTGCCGGGGCGGTCAGTACTGAGGATGATCAAGCGGCTGCTCTGGATACGTTGCTTGAGAATATTATCACCTCTTCAGCGATTGAGAATGAGTCACTCAATGTCGAATCCGTACGCTCCTCTCTGGCAAAGCGCCTTGGGATATCAGAATATGCCTCTTATGCCGTCTCGGATCGCTCTGAAGGTCTGGCAAAGATGATGGTGGATGCAATTCAGGGATGTGATCAACCGCTTTCTGTTGTGCGACTGCTGCAGTGGCACCGCTGGCTATTTCCAAAAGGGGGAACCCTTCTCCACCCGGTGAGCTCTGGAAAACTGCGTGGTGAAGAGGTGATGCAGGTAGTTTCGGGAAGAGTAGAGCGGCCAACAGTCCATTTTGAGGCCCCTCCCCGCGCACGGTTGGAGGAGGAGCTGGAGCGTTTCATAACGTGGTATAACCAGAGTGAAAAGAGGGATGGTTTGCTGAGAGCTGCCATTGCCCATTTCTGGTTGATTACGATTCACCCCTTTGAAGATGGTAATGGCCGCATCACCCGCGCCCTTAGTGATATGGTGTTGGCCCGGAGTGACTCACAAAGCATCTTGCTCTACAGCATCTCTTCTACCCTGTTGCAACAACGTAAATCCTATTACGAGGTGCTGGAACAGCATCAGCGAGGGGGGGTGGATATTACGCTGTGGATACAATGGTTTTTAGACAGACTTGAAGAGGCCGTTGAGCAGGCACTCGATAAGGTAGATCGCACACTATTCAATAGCCGGTATTGGCAGCAACATCGACAGACAGCACTGAACAGA
Organism: Gammaproteobacteria bacterium; assembly: GCA_013349825.1. Classification (GTDB taxonomy): domain Bacteria; phylum Pseudomonadota; class Gammaproteobacteria; genus Thiopontia. Next base: position 2,339 of record DUYW01000200.1, read on the forward strand.
GAGCAGATCAAAGTGTTGAATCGTCTGTTAGAGGGGGGGGAGCGAGGGTTTGAGCAAGGTATTAGTGCTTCTCAATATCAGAAAGTCGCAAAGGTGAGCAAGGCCACTGCAACTCGCCACCTGAAGGAGCTGCTGGAAAAAGGGTGTGTTGAGAAACTGTCAGGGGGCGGTAGAAGTACGCGTTATCAGATACGCTCACGTATGCAGGAGCGTTAGTTCGCTTGATGCGCAGCAAGTTTGAGTCAAACTTGAGTCAATATTATCCTGGAATAAGGAGGCAGACTTTCAGTCCATAGTTGTTGAGGTTTGCCCGGACTTAATCAGGGATTCCCTAACCCCTGCAATACCCTACAGCCGATCCCCATCAGGATGTAGCTTTACCCAGCTCTAGAATCAAATCCATCGTCAACTCAGGCATTTGATCTAACTGCTTCTGATCATATGCATCACAAACAAGCCCGGCTTTATTCGTTAATGCCGGAAAGCCAAAGGATGTCCCGCTACCTTTGACGGGGTGGGCAACCTCCTTGATCTTTTTCCAGTCTTTCTCTGATAGCGCACGTATGAGCATCTGTTTATTGTTAGTAGCACTCTCTTTGAAGATAGCGATCAACTCTTCATCGATCTCATCATCCAGTTTAAGCTGTTCTTGCTGTCGATAACCAATAGGTAACCTCATCACTTCATTCTGCTTGAAGTAGGGCTTGAACTTTACATCATCTATCAAAATATGGTTATTCCACCATGTGAGCATTAGGCGGGTAATTTCCACAATTGTCTGATTATCAATATCCTTTTGAAACAGTCTTGAAAGCCTATCCGTATAGTGTCGATGCGCCTGTATATGAGATTCCAGCTCAGGGTAATTGATCTCATCAAGTAGTCTCTCTTCATCCTTTATATGGTTACTGACTATATGCTCTACCTTTGATAAAAGACCTAATGTTCTGGCGTAAGATTCCTGTGTATGCTTACCACGGCAGTAACTCACCATTTCATTGATTCCAGCTACGATCTGCTGGTGCTGCTCATCAAGCAATTGATTGCCGACAGAGTAACTATCATCCCACTCGATAATTTCAATCTCTTTATCGACGATCTCTGCCGATGATGAGAGGTATTCCCTGAGTACAGCTCTCAGTTCATCCTTATCAATCGGCTTGGCGAGGAAGCCACTACACCCAGCCTGTTCGAACTGGTCTCGATGCCTGGCCATCACATTGGCGGTCAATGCAACGACCGGTATTTGATTTCCCAGCTCTTTTAACTGTTGAGTTGCCTCGATACCATCCATCACTGGCATCTGCATATCCATCAAGATAAGATCATATGGTTGTGTCATGGCCTGATTAATGGCCTCCTCACCATTTGTCACTGTGGTGACTGTGACTCCCATGTTTTCAAGGATACGTTTCTCTAGTAGCTGTAGTGCAGGCGTATCTTCTGCGACCAGCACATGACCACTAAATTGCTCCGCTACTCCAACTCTCCTGGCTGCACTCCAGTCTTTCTTTTCCACCAATACATCACTGCTGTTATATGGTAAAGAGAGCATAAAGGTTGAACCCTGTCCTGATTGGCTTGAGGCGTTCATGTCGCCGCCCATCAGTTTAGCTAAGTTCATTGATATGTAAAGTCCCAGTCCACTGCCTCCAAAGCGTTTTGAGATGGAGCTGTCTGCCTGTTCAAACCGTTTGAATAGGTGCTCTTGCTCTTCCGAACTCATTCCAATGCCGGTGTCCTTCACTTGAAAATTGAGCTGCTGATCCTCTACCCATGTAGTCAATGTGATTTGGCCCTGTTTGGTGAATTTGATAGCATTACCCAACAGGTTAATCAGGATTTGGGCAATACGCTGGCTATCACCCACTAATTGAAATTTTTCCTGATTTTTCTGCTCCAGTACGAGCTTTAGCCCCGCATCTTGTACACGAATGGTAACCATTCTTTCAATGCTATCCAAAAGCCGGTCAAGATTATAGGGTGTTTCATCGATGGTGAATTTACCGGACTCAATTTTAGACATATCAAGAATGTCATTGACCAGAGCCAGTTGTCCACGGCCTGCCATCTCAATATCGCGCACAATTTCTTTGAGTTCTGGTACAAAAATCTTCTCGGAAAGATACTCACTGTTTCCAATAATTGAGGTCAGGGGTGTACGTAACTCATGACTCATTGAGGCGAGAAACTCATCCTTGGCGCGGTTTGTCTGTTTGGCATTCTCTATACTGAGCAACAGGCTCAGATCGCGTAACACTAAAACAGCCCCCTCAATAGAAGCTCCAACCTCTTGTTGGATCAAAGCTCCACTGATATGGACCGGAAGCTCTTCCCCTTTCGCCTTGAGCAGTGCCCGGCCTGAGGCAGACTGGTTTAATGCGTCATCATCCCCACCAAGAACTTGTTCCAGGTGACCATTCAATAACTCCATTATAGTGGACTGTGGTTCTTGGTCACTCCACACAAAGAGTTTATCAATTTGACTTCCAATCAATGCTGAGGCTGGTTTTCCAGTCATGGTTAGCAACTTATTATTAACCCGTTTTACAATACCCTGGGGGTCTACCAATACAAGCCCTTCATTTATAGATTGGATGATTAATTCAGCCTGCTTGGACTGCTGCTCTATCTTTCTGTGGGCACTCTGTATCGCCCTCACCATCTGATTATAGGACTCTGCAATACTTCCAAATTCATCTGATTGATGCCAATCTATACTGCTTGAGTAATCCCCTTGGGTGAGCTGTGATAAGGCTCCATTAATTTTCCTAAGAGGATTTGAGACACGCCGTGTAATGAACCATGCCATAAACAGAGTCAGCAACAGAGTGAAGATAATCACAGTATAAGTAATGTCAGTTTTTTTATGGTTAAAAATCAGAAAATCATTTTTCATGTCAACTTCAATATGGTGGCGAATGGTTTTTTCTAGCTCCAGAATGTTGCTATCAACCTTTTCCAGCATATTATCTGCCACACTTAATGTTTGCAGGGCCTGTTCCGTACCTGCTGTGAGGCGTGAGGATGCAGAAAGTATCTCCTGGATATATCGACGAAACTCTTTTCGCAGAAAAATCACATCCTTTGTAATTAAAGAGAGCTCTGGATGCTTTGTCAGTTTCTTTTCAAACTGCATCAGCACCTTAAAAAATTCACGCGGTTGTTGTGAGCTTTGAAGTAACAGATCTTCACTGCGTCTAATCGAACTGGAAAGAGCAAGCAGGTGCATTTTCTGGGTAACGGTACGCATATGCCCTACTAACTGGAGCAGTTCCTGATGTTCTTTTTCTGATCTCTTGAGTTGTGTATCAAATTCTCTCTGAAACTCCTGGATCAATAGCTGACCTACAACGGATCCACCACCAAGCAGTAAAATAACCAAGAATAATAGAGTACGAATTGACATTACTATTAAAATTAATGGTGTATGGGTGAGTATCCCAAATCGGAGATAATCTTTTGTCCCTGTTGGGATATTATAAAATCAATCAGCCTCTGTTCATCCCGGTCTGGGAGACCGAGAGTAAGAAGGTTCAGTGGTCGATTTCCAAACTGATAACTTCCATTGATTACATTTTCCAGCGTTGGTTTAGCGCCATCAACTGTCAACATCTTGATTCCAGTACCCATATCAATAGCATGCTTAGTTGCACCAATAGAAACAAAACCGATCGCATCTGGATCCGCTCCCACAAAGACCAGCCCTTCCGTATTAGAACCGATAATAAAATCTGCTTTTAACGGAGTATCAGATAAGGAAAAATATTCCTCAAATTGATGCCGTGTAGAGCGCCCCTTCTCTTTGACGATAGTTACAATAGAGCGGTCTATTCCATTCAATGATTTCCAGTTGGTGATCTCTCCGGTAAAGATCTTATGAATCGTAGCTCGATCAACCTCTTGTATAGGGTTGGCGCTATTGACAATAATCGCATTTCCATCCTGTGCAATGGTGAACGACTGTAATTTGAGACCCTGTGAAGATGCATCTGCCTCCTCACTCGTCAGGTACCGCGATGCCATACCAATATCACTTAGCCCTTTCAGTGTATTAGCAATGCCATTTTTGCTTCCACCCCCTGTACTTACGATCTTAATACGGGTCTTCGCCTCAAACATCTTTGCAGCATTACGAATGATTGGATGAGTGGTGCTTGAGCCTGAAACCGTAAGAACCGCATCACTACCCGCGAGAGCAGTTGGGGCCGCCAGAACACCCAACAACATCAGTGTTGTCAAACTTATGACCAATTTATAAAGTA
>DUYW01000221.1 GCA_013349825.1 Gammaproteobacteria bacterium
GAGAAGGTGCCCTGGGGTATTGGCTGCGATCTTCGCCTTGATCTTGGACACTATGGACGTAATTCAAATTACCCAGACTTGTTCAGAGGTTCCTTAAGCAAAATATTTTTAGGATAGATTAAAGTTACCAGTGGTTGCGTCGGAATTTTTCCCTTTCTAAAAACGGGTAAACTTCAGATGGTGAATAGTGTTCGCTAGAAATGGATTGAAGCTCCTGCAGAGGTAGTACTTAACATATATCCATTCGCAGGGTCCGTGCCTGTCCAGCCGTGAGAAATGGTTGCTTTGATGTTATCAAGCACCTCATACTGGACGCCAATCCCATAATGTGGATTTACCCCATTTAATGTCTGCTGTAGCGTATCGCCATTGAGCTTGAGGTCTGCATTAATCTCCCAATATTTAGCTCCCGCAGTGAGCTGGAGATCAAGACTGTCCGTAACAGGGAAGTGTACCGTACCATTCAGCCCTATAGATTGATGGTCAAGTTTGGCCTGAAATGCGCCCGTAGAAGTGATCGCATCAGAGGCAAATGCAGCATCACTAATGACGGTAAGTTCACCAGTATCAGCATAGTTAATATCCAGTGATAGATTTTCTGACAAGCTATAACCAAGATGTACGCTTGAATAGGTATCATCCGGGTCAACGGTATAGTTTCCAGTAGCGGTAATTTTGCCTATATCTAGATGGCTGCTTCCGGCACTTACCCCGATATAAAAAGAGGTTTCCTGATTTCGATTGGCTCCACTGTACGCCAATTTTTCGTTGCGGTAGGTTGAGTTCATCAGTTGCTTACAGTAACGATAGGAATTCTGATTGGTTGCAGAACAGGAGTATATTGTCTCAGCTACACTACCTGTAGCAGACACCAAAGAAAGTGTTAAATACAAAGTAAGTCTATAAATATGATCTGTCATCACAACGTTATCTCATCCCAATATTATCGTTTGAGTCTGGTTTTAAACAGTCAATAAACTGCCTTTACGTTGATCATCAAAGCAATAATCATTCCAGATAATTTCTGGACTCGGGTGCTGGTCAAACGATGTGCTGTAATATCCGACCCAACAGCAATTACAAAGAACAGCACGTTTTTACAAGGGCGGCTAACGGTGGCCGCTTTTCGAGGATCAATCTATCCCCTACATGTTCTGCTATGTGCTGCAGCTTTCCAGTTGCTGGGAGCAGTATTTGTTCAAGCTTACCCCTGACTGTGCCGCGTGAATGGCAAGCTGCTTGTGTAGCTCTGGATCAACCCGAAGCATGAATTTTCCAGAGTAGGTTTTACCGGCTGTTTCTTCTGGTAGTGGCTTTCCATCCTGCTTGTAGATCTCAATCCACTCATCCACGATCTGGCAGAGTTGGTGATACACCTTCTCCTCATTGTCCCCGTGGCAGGCTTGGCCTATCCATCCGGGTATAGACCCTACATAGCACTGATCCTCTTCCGACCACTCCACAATTTTCAGATAACGGTCACGCTCTCTCATTTTGATACCTCTTCAATCTTCTTTGATACCATCTTTTCTTGATAGGGCTTTGCATCGCTGCCAGTCTTACCGGAAATCGTCAAAATGGTTCCAGATGGGTGCAGGTAGTTGCGGTGACTGCCTTTGCCTCCTCTGTTTTGGAATCCTGCCTTTTCAAGCTCTCGAATCAGCTCTCTGATTTTCTTTGGCATAGTATCATTATAGTATCAATATCCGGTAATAGGAAGCTGAGGACGTTACGCTTTTTTGAGCTGTACCACTGTTCCGTGCTTGTCGACCTTTAATTCGTAGAGTAATCACTTCATGGCTATGTCGGGGATATCAGCCGAGACACTCTGGAGGATCTGAAGCAGGACTTCTTTGATGAAATTGACGCACTACAGGGCTATTGGACCACATTATTGTTTATGGTTTAATGATGCACCAGCTCTTCACGTATCAACTCGCGTAAAGTTTCCTTCAAATCATGGGCTGCCATTGCTTCACGTAGTGCCTGATTGATTAAGGTTTGGTAGCCACGACCACCGGCAAGCCCCTTGTAGTAGTTGATGATGTCTTGATCCAACATCATGTTTACCTGCTTTTTGGTTACACGATCCCGAAAGGCAGCTTTACCAGCTTCAGGGGCTAAGGAACCTCTGAAAAAGTCTGGGTAATTTGAATTACGTCCATAGTGTTCAAGATCAAGGCGAAGATCGCAGCCAATAGCAGGCTATTAGCAAGGTTTTCAACCGAGGAACGAGGTCGAGCAACGAAGATATTGGGCGCTATGGGCGCTATGGGCGCTATGGGCGTTAGGCATTTACACATGACTTATTCAGGGGTTCCCTAATTGTTGGTCTCCATTATGCCAAGACCCTTTCTCAAGGTTAGGGTCAAGTTCTGTCAGATCAGGGGCCTCATCAGGATCAACCCATACTGTACTGTCTACGTTCCCGCTCATTTGCTTTCCTCATTGAGATAATGCGGCGAGTATCACCGCGTGGTGTCCACACCAGTAATTGCAGAGGGTGCTGGGGGCAGCAATAGGGATGCAGAGGCAATGCCAGATAATTTTACAACACTGTGGCCGATGTAATCAGGTCGGCAGAGAACCCTCTAAAAATAAGAGGGTTTTTCTCTACCTTTATTGATCGCATCGTATTGGATGCGTCTGAGGTCAGGATTGAGTATGATCCTGAGCGGTTGGTCTCTATGTCTATAGTGGTTCATAGTGACCCTTGCTGGCCTCCCCGACAGGGGTCGAACCTGTAACCTTGCCCTTAGGAGGGGCACGCGCTATCCAGTTGTGCCACGGGGAGATAGCGACGAAGTATATACAAAGGAGAATGGATTGTGGAGAAGGTGTACAAGGTTCTTGTGCAGGAGGTTGTCTATGATGGTTTTTTTCAGATGGAAAAGTACCAGTTACAACACACATTATTTGATGGGGGATGGTCAAAGCCGTTGAGCCGTGAGCTGTTTGAGCGTGGTCATGCAGTTGCGGTGCTGCTTTATGATCCTAAAGAGGATGCGGTGGTAATGGTGGAGCAGTTTCGTATCGGTGCCTTGGGACATCCTGATCATCCATGGTTTCTGGAGGTGGTGGCAGGAATGGTTGAAGAGGGGGAGAGTGAAGAGGAGGTGGCGCGTCGGGAGTCGGTTGAGGAGGCGGGGTGTCGTGTGGGTGAAATGGAGTTTATTGCCCGTTACTGGGTCAGCCCCGGAGGCACCTCTGAGACGATGGTACTCTATTGTGGTGAGGTTGATTCAACTCGTGCTGAGGGTGTACATGGACTTGATCATGAGGGAGAGGATATTCTGGTTCATGTGGTTCCCTGGGGTGATCTGCTTCAGCGGTTACAGCGTGGAGAGATCAACTCAGCAACACCACTGCTGGGGGTTCAGTGGCTTCAGATGAATCGGGAGCGGTTGCAGCGGAAATGGCGTGGTGATTTTTGATAGAATAGCCAAATGAGTCACAATGAATCCCGGCAAGTAGAGGTTCTCCGTAGCAGACAGCCAGCGTTGATGCGCCGTTTAACGCGACGTTCGTTGACTACGGTAATGGCGCTGTATGAGGAGAACTATGCACTGTTTATCCGTCTTGCTGCTGATGTTCGACAGCTGCCTCCGACACAACTGCAACGTGCAGAGGGAGAATTGCCCCTCTACTTGACGTTGCTGGAAGAGAACCCCTATACCACGACGGTAAATTTGACCCACCACTTTGTGGGTGAGTCCGGGCAGGAGGAGGAGCCTTCTGCGAAGATTCGTCTCTATCATGATAGTGAACAGGCCGAGGTGCTGTCGATGAACCAGGGGGAGTCACTGTGCTCTTTTCTCTCTCTGGTACGCAGTGGAGAAGAGAATCTTGATGCTCGTTGGAAATTGAATCTGTTTCTCAACCACTGGCTGCGCTACTGTTTGGAGCAGAAGTACCAGTTCTGACTGGGATTCACAACAGAATACTATTTTCAGCTATACCCTTGAAATCGATTAGAGTGCCCCCATCACTGAGCGGACCACTATTATTGGTGAATTCAGAGAGTTATATTTTAGTTTAATAATTTTATTCATTATATTGATAATGAACAGTAAAAGAGGATAAGGAATGACAACAGAAGCACATAAGGAGACCATGGGGTTTCAGGCAGAAGTAAAGCAGTTATTGAAGTTAGTGATCAATTCACTCTACAGCAATAAAGAGATCTTTCTTCGTGAGCTGGTCTCAAACGGTGCAGATGCCTGCGATAAACTCCGTTTTGAGGGGTTATCTGATGATGCTCTCTATGAGAATGAGGCTGACCTGAAGGTAGAGATCACAGCGGATAAAGAGGGTAAAACGCTGGTGATTGAGGATAACGGTATCGGTATGAACCGCCAGGAGGTGATGGAGAATATTGGCACCATCGCCCGCTCAGGAACCAAATCCTTTTTTGAAAAATTGACGGGTGATCAGCAGCAGGACTCGCATCTGATTGGTCAGTTTGGTGTTGGCTTCTACTCATCTTTTATTGTTGCGGATCGTGTCACAGTTGAGACGCGCCGTGCAGGGTTAGGGGCAGAGCATGGTGTTCGTTGGGAGTCTTCCGGTGAAGGAGACTATACATTGGAGACGGTTGAAAAGGTGCGCCGTGGTACCCGTATTACTCTGCATTTGCGAGATGAGGAAGAGGAGTTTCTCGATAAGTGGCAACTGAGGACTCTGGTTCATAAATACTCTGAGCACATCACTCTGCCAATCATGATGGAGCCGGATGCACCACCTCCTGCTGAAGAGGGTGAAGAGCCAAAAGAGGTAGAGCCATGGGAGCAGGTTAACAAGGCAACCGCCCTCTGGACTCTTAATCGTAATGAGATCTCAGAAGAGGAATACAAGGAATTTTACAAGAGTGTAGGCCACGATTGGCAAGATCCAATGGATTGGGTGCATGCCCGTGTAGAGGGCAATCTTGAATATACTCAACTGCTCTATATCCCTGCCAAGGCCCCGTTTGATCTCAATGATCGTGAGCGCGCCCACGGAATTAAGCTCTATGTACGCCGTGTCTTCATTATGGAAGATACTGAAAAGCTCATGCCAACCTATATGAGGTTTGTAAGAGGGGTGATCGACTCTAACGACCTGCCGTTGAATGTTTCTCGTGAAATTCTACAGAGTAGCAAGATTGTTGATCAGATCAAAAAAGGGTCTGTGAAAAAGGTTCTGGGGTTACTGGAAGGGACCGTCAAGAAGGGTGAAGAGGAGTATGCCAAGTTTTGGAGCGAGTTTGGACCCGTATTCAAAGAGGGGTTGATTGAGGATACATCCAATCAGGAACGTATCGCCAAACTCTGCCGGTTTGCCACTTCCGAGAGCGAGGGGACGGACCACACGGTCTCTCTGGAAGCTTATATATCACGGATGAAAGAGGGACAGAACAAGATTTATTTCATTACTGGAGAGACCCACAATGCGGCGAAGCACAGTCCGCATCTTGAGGTATTCCGCAAGAAAGGGATCGAGGTGATTTTGCTGACAGACCATGTGGACGAGTGGGTGGTCAACCATCTGCGTGAGTTTGATGGTAAGTCCTTGCAGTCGGTCACACAGGGAGACCTGGATCTGGGTGATCTTGAGGATAAGGAAGAGAAAGAGGAGCAGAAAAAAGAGGAAGAGACCTTCAAGGGGCTGATTGAGCAGATGAAGGGCGTACTGGGAGATGACGTGGAGGATATCCGTGTCAGCAGCCGTCTGACCGACTCTCCAGCATGTCTGGTAGCGGGTGCGGGCACGATGGATGCCAATATGGAGCGTATCATGAAGAGCATGGGGCAGGAGGTGCCTGGCTCTAAACGTGTTATGGAGATCAATGTGGAGCACCCACTGGTCGAGCGTCTGCAGAACGAGACCGATGATGAGCAGTTTGCCGACTGGAGTCGTATCCTGTTTGATCAATCGTTGTTGGCAGAGGGTAGCCAACTGGATGATCCGGCCAGCTTCACCCGTCGTCTGAATGGTCTGTTACAGACACTTGCGGGCTAGGCACCTGGATCTTATGTGGATTTAGATTGCGATATCGTTTAGCTAGATCAGAGCTGCAGAGAGAGGAGGGGACCCCCTCAAGTTTCTCTGCAGCTTTGTGCCTTCTTGTCGTTCTGCTATTACTGGTTTCTGTTGAGCAGAAGGTCTATGCAGATCTATACTCTGATCTTGATGCAATTATCGATTCCCCCAAGAACCCCGCAGCACATTGGGGGGTTCGTATAGAAGAGAGTGGGAGCGGTACAGTGGTCTACTCCAGAAATGGAGATACCCCATTTATTCCGGCCTCTGTTGGTAAGTTGGTCACTACCGCAGTTGCACTCGACCGCTTGGGGCCGGATTACACCTTTACCACCCATATCCAATACCCTTTTCAGATCTTTCCAGCCAGCGGTGTCATTGATGGTGATGTAAGGCTGATTGGTGGTGGAGATCCAACACTGGGCACAGCAGAGGGGGCCGGCGGACGCAAGGTCTTTGAGTATTGGGCTAAACTGCTTGTTCAGGAGGGGGTTACGCAGGTCAATGGCAATATTATCGGGGTCGACTCGGTTTTTATAGACGAGCCGTTGGGGCAGGGGGGGGCCTGGG
>DUYW01000259.1 GCA_013349825.1 Gammaproteobacteria bacterium
GTGTACTTGGTGACAGGCGATACAGGCTCCCCGGTCACGGTGTGGGCGTTTGCCTGCCGCAATCTCAGCCGATGTCAGATTCGGTGGCGGCAGGATAATAAGGTCAGGATCAGGCATGGTAAAGGTACCACTTCCCACCGTATGACAGTCAGTACAGGGGCCTCGGTAGGCGTGTGGGCGCGGGTCCCCCGGCAAAATCATCGGTGCCCCCTCAACCTGCGCAAAACCTAACTCCAGCCGGGCACGTATCATGTAGACCATCTGTCGCATCATATAACGACCATTCAGATCTTTTCTCTCACCTTTACGCATCACTGTCACTGCTGCGTGGCGCAGATCTTTCACCTGGCGCGTTGCAAACTGGAACGTCTCCAGATCCACCACGGGCATATCTTTAACCGCTACTATAATGTCACCACCCAACATCCCACTGAGTGCCGCATTCAGTGTCACCTCATTGATGATTACACCCTGCATCCCCATCGGATAGCCCAGCTGTTTACGCAGCTCAGCGGTCAGCTTCATGACATCCATCCCCTGCCAGTGTGCCTCGTAAAGCTTGATATCTGCACCGATAAAGTTACCACTGCTTGCCGAAGCCAGATTGATCACTTCAGCAGACCCAACATGTCCGCCCATCGTGGAGACGGGTGCTGCAGTCAACGGTTGAATGAGAGAAAGCAGCCACAACAGAGTGAGCCGTACTGTAAACTGAAAAGGGAAATGGGAATATGTCACGCGGATTGAACCATCATCTACTGAAGCAATAGTAGTGAGAAGGCGACCACACCCATCACCGCGACAAACAACCAGCGCTTCTGGTCCAGACTAATGCGTTTTTCCAGATAGTGGCCCAGAAAACCACCGCCATAGGTACTTGGCACCAGAATCATCGCCAGCGTCAAAGGCGTCTGCCACTGGAAAGAACCTACAGAGACACCATATCCCAATGAGACAATGGTTGCGGTCAGTGAGGCCCAGAACACCATTACAATGGCATTGGCACGTGCATTCTCAGCAGAAAGCCCGGCATACTTTCTTTGGAAAAACTGCTCAACCACCCCTCCACTCACCCCCAGTAACCCGGTCAATATACCCAGAGGAGCACCCATAACAGGAAATATCGCCCAACTGCGATCACTCACTTCTGAAGAATCTTGCAGAAAGTTATCGATTCGATCATCCTGATTTTTTGCCATCGGGCGTACATGTGACTCCCCTTGTTGCAGATTTCCTTTCAGCTCATAAAGCACTACAGCCGCCATCACCAGTGCAAATAGCCCCAACAGATACCCGATCACATGGTCATAGAGGTTGTGTCCCAAAAAATAACCCAATACAGCACCTACAATGGTAGCCGGTAGCAGATCTTTAACCCTGCGGGTTATCACCACACCTGCAAACAGTTGTCGTAATGCAGCCAAACCATAGGTAAAGAGGTTAGTGATATAGAGCACAGGACGCACCATATAGACCCCATAACCAAACAACAGCATCATACCACTGACGGCAACAATGCCTCCTCCCATCGGTACCAGAGTACCCACCGCACCGGCCACAACACCCAATAACATCAACCCGATGATGGCATCCAGTTTATAAAAACCAAGATCAAAACTGGAGTCATGCTCCAGATCAATCAGTCGAACAGAGTCTCCCGGAGCACCGATATGGGCCACACGAGTCTGCCCACCCGCAGTGTTCACCGTTTTCGTTGCAGCAATATTTTGAGCAAGCAGTGCGCCCGGGCTCTGTTGCTGCTGATTTTGATGCACTACAGCCAATTTTTCCTGACGTGTCTGTTGACGCGCCTGATCCCACCATGCAGCAGCCATCCCCTTGGCTTGATTGGGCTGATTGAGGGGATTTGACTCCACCTGTTGAGCAACCGTTGTCGTCGCTGGCGGCTGCGTTTGCGCCCCACCAGACTGACCTGCAAGATTAAACTCAATCACATCCTGAAAGTGGGAGTGGATGACATGCGAAGGAACAACAAACCCCTCTGCCGTCCCCCCTTGTCCCTGTAACAGAAACCCAATGCCTACAAGGTCAGCATGCTGATTAATGACAGCGCCTCCACTCTGTTGCCAACTGAGCAACGCATTGGTCTGCATGAGGTGGGTCAACGTACCACCCGCCACCTGCCGCACCTGGTCACTACGCTGCAGCACACCGGGGTAGGCTACCACCTGCCCTGTCGCCTCTTTACCGATGGCAATCAGTGGTGTCTGTTGAGAGATACTCTGTGTCTCAGCCAGCTTCAAAAAGAGAAAACGATCATTGGTAACCAATTTCAGCAACACCAGGTCGTGAGCAACATGCTTTTTGACGATATCCGTCTTATAGCGCTTAACCCCCTGACTCCCCTGCACATGAACCTCAAGTGTGTCCGGACTCCCCAGACTATGCAGTGTCGTTATCACATATCCATCCGGATTGATAATAACGCCGGAAGCAACCAGACCTACACCCTGCCGATGAATTGAAACAACCGCAGAGGCTGCTTTCCCCACCACATCACGGGTTGTTGCTGCTACATTGACTCCACCACTCAGAGCTGATTGTGGCACTGTGTTGGTTGAGACTGAAGAGAAGAAGTCGCTGACTGCATACGACTCTGTATGTTGCTCTTGAAAATCAAAACCGTTGAGATAGAGCGCCCACCCAAAAATCATGAGTGCTGCTGTTGGCAACAGCAGTACTGCCACCATCCAGGGCCTCTTACAGAAAATTATTGTATTTTTCATGACTGAAACAGCGAACTAATACTTGATATAATCAATGGTTACTTCTCAAAACAGACAACCCCCTGCCGTGAACACACACAGCAGAGGGTTATTTTAACTTTTCTACAACAATAAGTTAAGACTCAACACCCTGAGCAAGAATCTCATCTGCCTCGTCTGCATTACGCATTTGAAGCTCAACCTGCTCAACACCACGGTCCCATGCATACTTGACTGCCGTTGCAGCGACCAGAGCCGTTCCCAAGGAGAGCATCAAACCACCACCAACAGCACCTGCTGCAACTGCACTACAGGCGGTTGCCACGCCCGCACCTACCCCCTCTTTACCGGTATCATAAAGAGCGCTTTGGGTATCGACAAGACCATCACGATGATCTTTAATATTTTTTGCTGCGGCACCAGATGCACCCACTACGGCACCGAGAACACCAACACCTGAAGCGCTCTGCGCCAGAAATTGTGCCAAATTAAATACAGCCATTCCGTCTCTCCTAGTTATATTATTTGTAACTATTCAGCTCACCCCTGAACAGCTACTATCAAATTCTTTAACCTTTTTCGTAACCTCTGAATAGTTACTATTATTTTAGAGATACCCTTTATTGATCAATCTCAACTATGAGATTAAACCATGCCATCCGCCTGATGACAATGGTCATTAAAATAATTCCAGCTCATCCGCATCTTTATTACTATGTTCTTTCGCCTCCAGAATTGCCTCATCCTTGGAGGCCCCACGCATCAGCGCATCGAATAAGACACGCCCCTCTTCCATGGTAAATGAGCTGTAGACCTCTTTCTGCAGCTTATCCCACTCTGCTGGATTATAGATCCGCCCTTGGTCCCCAACCAACTCTGCTGTGTGCTCCAGACTATTTGAAATATGGTCTAACTGCTGTGTCAGGCGATCATAAAACTGAAAACTAACCACTGCGGTCTTCAAATTAGCGGTCACGTTGTCGCAACGTACATCCAGATCTGCAACCATTGCCTGATACTCTTCTTCAAAAGCGTCTGGAACATGGTGTTGCACACCGCGAGCCACCATCTTTAGCTCTGCCATATATCGACTCATATTGGTAAAGGTCTCAATCAGAGAACTGATCGACTCATCTCCTGCAGACATCGAGTACTCAATTGCAGAGACCCCAACACAAAACATCCGTACTGTCTCACGCACCTGACTCCAGTCCAGATCAGGCTTGCCAGCCGAGGATTGAACTACAGCTTTTTCTTCCATATATTCAAACTTTGTTTAATCGATTGAAAACGGAGAGTCTAACATGAACTCGGTATTGGGTTGTTATCCCAAGAGCCTGCCCGAGATATAGAGAGCCTGCCCAAAAAGTTCAACGTTTAAAAAACCGGGCCAAGGCTTTCAGGGGGTGGCGCACCACATAATGGTTATTTTTTTTCCGCAACAACTTGAACTCGACCACCGTCAGCAGGTAGATAATTTCATGACTCAAATGGCGCACATCCTGCAGTGCTTCACCGGCCTCCTCACGCCTACTATGCTTATGAGAGCGCATGACCCGCCTTACCGCCTGATGAAACAGCTTGTGATCACGTTCCAACTGTTGAATTTCAGGCACACTCCCAAACTCACTAAGCCCTTCATCATAAAGCCATAGACCCAGAGGACACTCCTCATGACCTGCCACCTCAAAGTTTGGAGCATGGTGAGTATCCAACAACTCTTCCATCTGCAACTCCCAAGAGAGATGCACAAGGCGCATATAACCCAAATCCGATATCATTTAATCAACTCCACCTCTATATTATGTCCTTTCGTCAGGATCACGTTTAAAAAGAACCATCGAACGAATCTTCAATTGATACCTCAACTCTCCAGAAATCCGTTCATCCAGGTAATTCGGAAAGGCTCGATAGAGCTCAATATCCGGGGTTAATTGAAGACGACAGAGACTCCTGGGGCCATGCGCTGAGCGCTCCAACACCCGTGCCCGCCTTCTCGACTTCTCATCAAATAACAGATCTTCCGGGCGAATCAGCAGTTCCAGCTTGGTTCCAACCGGCAAACCAAACCCTTGCGGGTGGTCCACCATTCCCAACTCCGTATCCAGACGCTTTTCATCATGCACTACACAGCGAACCAGCACACCCTCTCCCATATAGTGAGCAACTGCACGCTCTCGAGGGGTCAGATAAAGTTGCTGTGGCCTTCCCCATTGCAACAATTTTCCACCACCCATGACCCCGGCAAAATCACCCGCAAACAGCATCTCCCCTCTGATCGCTGTTGTAATCAACAGACCGAACTTCAGCTCATAAGCCCAACGCTGAAGATGGTCCAGCAGCTCTCTTCGTGCCTCTGCCTTAAGGTCCAAAAAGGGTTCTTCTATCAGCAACAATGCAGGCCTGGTAACCAAGGCTCTGGCAATCCTAAGAAAGAGCAGCTCATCAGAATTTAGCTGTGCTGGATATTGTGATGCCAACTCCAGCAACCCCATTTCTGAAAGCAATTTCAATACTGTACGACGCTTAGCGCGTAACGTGTAACGCTGCAATGCAAACAAAATATTCTCAACACCATTCAAATGGGGATAGAAGGCCCCATAACGAAACACCAATTCAATATCCCGCTCCCAGGGCTGAGGACTCTTTCCGTTACGCGCAATCAAATCTCCTTTAAGAAAAATCTCTCCTGAAGCCATCGGTTGAATACCCGAAATTTGCCTCAGTAGCGCGCCCTTCCCCGCCCCCTCGTCTCCTAATAACAGCCCCAACTTACCTTCAGGCAGCGCCAATGAGATCTCATGACCTGAGGAGATCGACAACTGATTCAACTTCAGTAGATCAGCCATTAAGCAGATCTCGCAGTAGTAGCAATAAAGGAGTATAGAAGGCCGTGGTAAACAGCATTGAAAACAGACCAAGCCCCCCCAACCCCCGCAGCGGTTGAAGATCACGCTCTGCGATGGGTATACGCACCCTTGCAAGACTTCCCTTTAACAGCAGCAGAGCAGCCATCAATAACCCTATCCAGAAGTAAGATTGAGGCAGAGGAAAATGGCTATCGACCATAAAATAAATGGAGAGTGGCGCAGGCTGCAGCATAGCAGTGACTCCATGATCCAGCACCACCACCAGCAGCGCCACTGACATACTAAAACGCAGCAAAGAAAACAGCAGCGGCCGAACTACCGCAAAATGCGCGCCCCCTCCGACTACCCCCATCTGAAACAACTCCTCACAGGAGAGCATCCGGGTCACTTTAAACAGTCGTGACGCATAGAGCGATACCCAGACCAGAGAAAATCCAAATAGCCCAATCCACACCTCCCACACCCTCATCGAATCACCCTCGATCAGGGTTGAAACTGCCCCAACCAATAGTTGAGGAGAAACTATCAGAGCACACCCCATACCCAGCCAAATCCACAGGTGACTCAACCGGGATAGCTGTCGGGTCGCTATCATCCAGCCAATCAACCCACCCGTCGGCATCACCGTCAGAAAAAGCAGCAGAGCGAGCTCCAGAGTAACCCAGATCTGTATTACTACAGGAAATTGTTCAACAAACGAGGTCAGAAACGGTGCCATCTCTCTATTCTACCCCATCAAATATCCTCGCGGGATGCACAGTCTGCACAGGTCAGAATATTTGCACACTCCGGCTTATTTTGGTTTACCTCTCTAGGAGCTTGTCCGAGAATAGAAGTCGTAGCGAGGGGAAGCTGGTTTGAGACAGATTTTGTCATCTTTTGAGGCGAATAGTTCCACTATTTAACGAAAAG
>DUYW01000145.1 GCA_013349825.1 Gammaproteobacteria bacterium
TGTACCAGCAGTTATCCGGCAACAGCTGAAAATAGCAATGTGTTGACTATTCCCTATCTGAGAGAGCTGTTTGGTTGTGAAGTAGGGTTATCAGATCACACCTTAGGTATTGGTGCAGCACTGGCGGCAGTCTCTCACGGAGCAACTTTAATTGAGAAACATCTGACATTGAGCCGTTCAGATGGGGGGGTTGATAGTGCTTTTTCAATGGAGCCAGATGAGATAAAAGCACTGGTGGTTGAGGCGCAACGTGCAAAGCAGGCTTTGGGAAGGGTATTTATTGGGCCGACTGAGTCAGAGGTGAGTTCTCTCTCTGGACGCCGATCAATCTATATTGCAGAAGATGTAGAGGCGGGAGAGGTGTTGACCAAAGAGAACCTTAGGGTGATTCGCCCGAATTTAGGGCTTGCCCCAAAATATTATCCTCAGTTATTGGGTCGGAAGGCTTCAAGAGGTGTTGAGAAAGGTACTCCATTGAGTTGGGAGTTGATTAACTGAATGGCTGCTTCATCTATAGTGAGAAAATCAGGAATGCTAGGTAAAGAAGAGATCTCGCTTGCCTATGTGATACATTGTCGTTATGGTGCTAATGTAGTAACTTCTCAATAAGTTCATGCGGACAAAAGCCCCTTTCCCATTGAGGGGAAAGGTCGCTAATCTTCGACTGTTCGGGGCGGATAGGATGGGGGTAGGACGCATAATCAGATGCTTAACCCTGTGTTTGATTCTACCCTTATCAGGAGAAGACTGTTGTACAGACTTAGTTGAGAAGTTACCTAATGCGGTTTATTGAATATTTAGTTGTGTGATTTCTGAGATGGATTATATGTGGAGTTGTTACGATGGACAGGCTTGAAGAAATTAAACGAAAAATTGTCGAAGCGCTTCTTCCGTTGCGTCCAGAAAAGATAATCCTCTTTGGTAGCTTTGCATATGGTAAGCCTGGTGAGGAGAGTGATCTGGATATCTGCGTGGTAGAGAAAGAGTACCGTAATCGCTGGGAGGAAATAGAGAAGATTGATCGGCTGCTGGAAGGCATTAAAGTTGGCAAAGATATTTTGGTGCCAAAACTGGATGAATACAATTTTTACAAGCATGAGTGTGGTTCTGTATATAAGGATATTGAAGAGAAAGGTATCATATTATGGAGTTCATGAAGCAGTACCGGGTGCTTGTCATTAAAGCAAAGGCTGACCTGAAAGCAGGCAAGAATTTGTTAGAAGATATTGAGCAAGGTGATGAAGAGTTAGATATAGGTGTAGTGATGTTTCATCTTCAGCAAAGTGCAGAAAAGCTGCTGAAAGCGTTACTTTCATATCATCAGCATCACTATACTAAGACGCATAGTATTAGAGAGTTGATTGGCGCAGTTCAACGGTACAATATAGCAATGCCTGAACAGAGCGAGCAGTTGATCCCGCTTAGCTATTATGCGGTAGAGGGAAGATATGCCGTGATACATGATGATATGGAAGATGTTGATAAATATATACTACGGCTGGATGAGTTGGTCCATTTTATCAATGAAATGATCTCACTATCAGAGTGATGATAGTTTCCTTTAATTGATATATAAAGCAATGAAGAAAAAAAGGTTAGCCATTATCCCCGCACGGGGTGGAAGTAAAAGAATACCGCGAAAGAATATTAAGCCCTTTCTGGGTAAGCCGATTATTCTCCATGTGCTTGATGAGATATCCAAGGAGGGGCTGTTTGATGAGATTCATGTCTCTACTGAGGATGATGAGATTCTGGATCTTGTGACTAAAGCAGGATATCCCCCCGCATTTCGTAGAGATCCACTGTTATCAGATGATTATACTCCGCTAGGTGAAGTGCTCTGTTCTGTAGTTGAGCGGTATCGAGTAGAAAAGCAGACCTTTGACACCATTGTATTGATCTATGCGACGGCAGCATTGATGGAAGAGAAGAGTTTGAGTGCAGCAGTTCGGAAGTTTGAGATGCTGAAAGTGCCGGCAGAGATGATCTCTGTGGCCCCATATCCTGTGCCTATAGAGTGGGCAATGCGTATGGATACTTCTGGGAAGTTAACTGCTGTCCAGCAAAATAAGTTGTCTGTTCGTTCTCAGGATCTTGAGGAGAGCTGGTATGAGACAGCAGAATTTGTTATTTATGGTAAAAGGTCTTTACTCGATGGATATAAGGGTGCTTTAAAGATGGGTTTCCCAGTCCCTTATTTTACTATTGATATAGATACTTTGGAGCATTGGAGAATGGCAGAGTTGATAGCAGAAATGAAGAATGAGAAAATATGATGGTTAATATATTAAGATATGGTAGAAAATATGCACTAAAGAAGGTCATTATTGAAGTGTTAATAGATTATTTGCATAATAAAAATAAGTCACATGTGTTCGATTCACCAGATCAGTTTGCAGTTTTTTCTAATGACTTTGTTGGGATGTATGTTACTTTTTTTAAGGGATATGAAAGAGAGGAGCTTGATGCTTTTGTGAAATGGTATGGAGCTGATAAATTATTCAATGGAGTTACTGTTGATGTTGGGGCGAATGTAGGGACTCATAGTATTTATTTTTCAAGTTTATCCAAGAAGGTGCTATCATTTGAGCCTCACACTAAAACATATAGGCTGCTTGATATAAATACAGACAGTTATAATAATATTTTTTGTTTTAATTTTGCTTTGTCGGATAGCGCTGGAACAGAGATTTTACATGCGCACCCAGCGAATTTAGCAGGAGCACATTTGTCGAAATATACAAAAAATATGGCGGGGCTAGGTGAGGGTTCAATTGATGAAATGCACTACGAACAAGAAGTTAATGTAAGTACGTTAGATTTAATAGTTGATAGTACGGATTACCCAATTAAGTTGCTTAAAATTGACGCGGAGGGTCATGAGCTTAATGTTTTGAAAGGGGGAGAGGGGATAATAAAAAAACATAAGCCAGTTATTCTGTTTGAACAGGCATTAAATGGCTTTGATGAGAACGAGAGATCACCGGTAATAGATTTTCTGAAGAGGTTGGGCTACGAGAAATTTTGTTATGTGTCGTCATCAATAAAGGCTAGAGATCATTATGATAACCCTCCTGGTGTTATTAGAACATTAATAGATGTCTTTCGTGCTTCTATTTTTGGGGTTCAGCTATCAGTTAAATGTGTTGAAGATATAAGGCCGGGTTATTACCCATTCTTGATAGCACTTCCAGTCGCGAATTAGGCATGTGGTTTTTGTTTGGGGTAGTATAATGAATAGAGTTGAAAGTAAGCGTTTTTATTATGTTGAATTGACAGATGGTGATGTAACAGAGGAGTATGTTAGTTGGCTGAATGATGAAGAGATTTCTAGGTACCTAGAGACCCCATGTTCTGGTAATACCTTGTCTTCAGTTAGGAAGTTCGTGGATGGATGTCAAGCGGATCCTGATTCTTTTTTGTTTGGAATATTTGCAAGAGAGGGTGGAAGGCATATTGGGAATATTAAGATTAAGTGTAACTATGTTAATCATGGTTTGGGTAATGGAAATATAGGAATTATGATTGGAAATAAAAATTTTTGGGGTAAAGGTGTTGCTACTGAGTCAATTAGAGCTATTACAAAATTTGGATTTAATGTGTTGGGGCTCCAAAAGATAGCAGCAGGGTGCTATGAAATTAATCAAGCATCTTTTCGAGCATTCAAGAAATCTGGTTATAAAGTTGAGGGTGTTATAAGGAGCGCTATAGTTTTTGAAGGTAGAAGAATAGATGGAATTATGTTTGGTATTTTGCCGGGAGAACTAAGTGAAAGTCGAGCATAGGGGAGCATTA
Organism: Gammaproteobacteria bacterium; assembly: GCA_013349825.1. Classification (GTDB taxonomy): domain Bacteria; phylum Pseudomonadota; class Gammaproteobacteria; genus Thiopontia. The sequence goes on from DUYW01000145.1 coordinate 3,796, forward strand.
CCCGTTTGTCCCAGCCTGAAAAAAGTGCTGGACATCTTGACTCCCTCTGACTATAGTGGCGATGGAAAATTCAGTCAACGGACAATACCATGCCTGCACAACATGCCTTACCACCACCATTCTGCGGCCTCTCAGTCACCACAAGCCAGCTTGAGCTAATCAAGAAAACCACATGCCGATATCCAAACCTGAGTCGCACAGAGATTGCATCCACCCTCTGTGAGTTGCTGGAGTGGCTTCGACCTAATGGAAAACCAAAAACCGTAGAGTGCCGAAACTATCTGGAGCAGCTTGAGGATCTCGGGATGCTCTCTCTTCCAGGACGGCACAAAAAAAGACCCAAAAGAGAAGCGGTTGTCATACAAAAAATCAAGCATGATCAAACGCCTGTTACCGGAAATATCGATCAGCTACAGCCACTTACCATTGATCGTGTAACCACTGCGGAGGAGCGTAATCTGTGGCGCAGTCTGGTCGATCAGCACCACTATCTGGGGCACAAGATCCCATTCGGTGCCCATCTGCGCTATCTGATCCATTCTGCCAAGGGGGTCGTTGGTTGCCTTCAATACTCCAGCCCAGCCCGCAGACTCAAACCACGCGACCAGTGGATTGGCTGGAGTGATTCAGAGCGTAAAGAGAGGCTACAACAGATCGTCTGCAACAGCCGCTTTCTCATTCTCCCTTGGGTCAACGTCCCCAATCTTGCCAGCCATCTTCTCGCCAAATCTGCCAAGCAGATCGCAACAGACTGGCACTCCAGCTACCACATTAAACCGCTACTGCTGGAGACTATGGTTGATCCTGCCCGCTTTCAGGGGACCTGCTATCGTGCAGCCAACTGGGTACATGTCGGAGAGAGCAGTGGACGTGGGCGCAACGACACACACCATCAACATCATGGCGAGCAGCCCAAGAGCATCTGGCTCTACCCGCTAAGAGATAACTGTCAGGAGCTGCTCAGCACTCCTCAACAGAGCCGGCAACAGACAACGCAGCAGAAGAGGGCGGGATAATGGGACGCTCTAGAAAGGAAAACAGAGAGTGCTCTAGTCCAAAAATTGATCCGATGGCCAATATCCGCAAGGCGGCACATGAGAAGTTGGACTGCTGGATTGATGAGCTGTCACCACTGCTAACCGAAGAGAAGCCACCAACTTTGATGGAGGTCAGTACCCGCATAACCGAGACCCGCTCTACCCTTACAGGAGGCGTACTCGACTCCATCAACAAAGAGATTCACAAACATCTGCTGACACAGAAACAGAGCCACTGTCCCAAGTGTAAAAAAATACTGATGCGTAAACGGGTTGATAACAAAAACTACAACACCCTGCAGGGCAGTGGATCGATAGAACGCCCCTACTACCACTGCCGCGACTGTGGAATCGGCTTTCACCCGCTGGATGAGGCGATGGAACTCACCCGGTCTGTTCACCAGTTGGATATCGAGGAGAAGGTGCTTAAGCTGGCCACAGAGATGCCCTACAAAAGGGCGGCAGAGCTGGTTAGCGATATATCCGGTATTCCCGTATCGCTCAGCAATCACCACGGACACGATACACTGTGCGATGTATCCGGCATCGCAGATCTCGATATAGTGGTCCCCAGCCAGGAAGAGATCGAGCAACGTATCGAAGAAGCATCACAATACTACCCGAAAGAGAAGCCTGTACTGGTAGTGGCTCTGGATGGTGCCTATACCCCCACTCGTCCACGCTCCAACCGCAAGGGGAAACGGGGGGCCGGAGAGTGGAAAGAGGTTAAAGGGGTCCGTCTCTATCTACCCATCGAAAAAGGGCGCATTATCCAGATTGCCAGTTGGCACCAGATCCAGAACAAAGATCAGATGCTTGCAGACATCAAGGAGATCGCCAAACTCATCCCGACAGAGAAAGTGCGTATTGCCTTGTTAGGAGACGGGGCATCCTGGGTCTGGAATACTCTGACCGAGTGCTTTCCCGACGGCAAAGAGGTGCTGGACTACTTCCACTGCAAGGAGCACATCCACAAGGTGGCAGAGGCGCACTATGATGACCCAGTCAAGATGGAGCAATGGGTGGAATCTGCTATGGCACGCCTATCTTTGAACGAGGTTGATTCGGTAATCCGAGGGCTACAGAGATTCAAGTCTAACCCGCTGGAGTCTGATGAACTGGATAAGCTGATCACCTACCTGAGCAACCATAGAGGGCGCTTTGACTACGATCGATGCAAGAGAGAAGGAATCCCAATTGGAAGCGGAGCCATTGAATCAGCCAATAAATTCATCAGCCATATCCGACTCAAGCGCTCTGGTGCTTGGTGGGTTGTCGAAAACGGAAATGGTATGCTGCGCTTACGCTGTGCATTGTATAATGGAACCTTCGATCGAGTTTTTGACCGCTATCGGACGAAAAAAATTCGTCAGATGGAGACAAACGGGTAATGCTCCCTTATAATGTGATGGATATTTCAGATTATGAAGGTGCAAATATTATACATGATCTAAATGACCCTGTTCCTGAGAGCCTACATTCAAAATTTGATTTTCTTTATACGGGTGGATGTCTTGATAATGTATTTAATCCTGTTTCACTATTGGTCAACTCGACTAATCTGTTGAAAGAGGGGGGTAGAATTGCTCATTACGAAACATTTCAGGGGCTGTTGGGTGCTTACTTAATGTTCTCCCCGGAATGGTTTTTTAGT
>DUYW01000128.1 GCA_013349825.1 Gammaproteobacteria bacterium
TGTATTCAAATCCTTGCTGCACAGCCTTACCAATCTCACCCAAACGATTCTGGTCAAAAAGATTGCCACAGGAGTTGAAGTTAATGCTTGGAGTAATCACAAAATGATCCTCAAACTCAATCGTGAGGTGCGAATCATCTTGAGGACACATAATTTCGTGGAGCTTTTCACCCGGTCGAATCCCAACAACTCTTTGCTCAAGATCGGAGGACATTGATGTTGCCAAATCGGTAATATGCATTGAAGGAATCTTGGGTACAAAGATCTCTCCTCCAAACATCCGTTCAAAATCCTTTAATACAAAGTCAACGCCTTGCTGCAAGGTAATCCAAAACCGAGTCATTTCCGGGTGTGTGATCGGCAGGTGGTCAGCCCCTTCATTAATCAACTTTTGGAAGAATGGAACGACCGAACCTCGCGTTCCTACCACGTTGCCATATCGAACCACTGAAAAACGGGTATTCTGCTCCCCCACCATGTTATTGGCTGCGACAAATAGCTTATCTGAAGCCAGCTTGGTTGCACCATAGAGATTAATGGGGTTGGCTGCCTTATCAGTTGAGAGCGCGATAATTCGTTTGACCTGACTCTCAATCGCCGCCTTGATCACATTTTCAGCGCCGTAGATGTTGGTCTTAATACACTCCATCGGATTGTACTCAGCCGCAGGGACCTGTTTGAGAGCCGCCGCATGGATCACATAATCCACATCGCGCATGGCCTGCTTGAGGCGTTCACAATCCCTTACATCCCCAATGAAATAGCGCATACAGGGTTGATTAAATTCCTGCTGCATCTCAAACTGTTTCAACTCATCTCTGGAGTAGATGATGATTTTTTTGGGGTTATAACGTTCCAGTAAGGTTTGAGTATATTTCTTACCAAAGGAGCCTGTGCCTCCGGTGATCAAGATCGATGCATTATCAAACATGATTATCTTCTCCACACAGCCTGTTGAGCATTATTTTTGATACTGTCCGGAACAAGAGAACAGGCTCTAAACCTTGTCACAATGGACCCACGACGGACCCACGACAATATTCTTTATTATCGGCGCATTGTAGACGATCTAGAGCTATTTCATTAAAAATAATTGATACAGGCGTGTGAACATCAAAAGTTTGAGAGATCAAGCATAGAGGTCGATACGTGCCACCAGTGCCGTTCTGAGTGCAATCAAATCCTCCGTGGAGCGCTCCTCTTCGGCGAGCTCATGCAGATTTGAGTAAAGTTGAAACTGAACCTCGTCCAGCTCTTCAAGCCTTTCAGCCTCTCTTGCTGCCCGAGCACTCTCCACTCGCTCTTTACGCTCTGCCTCTAACTGTGCTTCCCGCTCCTTTCTTGCGGCTTCCAGCTTCTCCTCTCGCGCTTGCTGGGCCAGCTCCAGCCGCTCATCTCCCTCTTCTTTAACAGGAGCTGCAACATCTGTTGAACGGGTTTGAGCTGTCGCTGTATATTTTTCTGTCTGCGCTTGAGGCGTAGTAATCGCTCTGTTTTCTGGAGGCAGGGCTACAGGTACTGCTGTTTTTTTCTCAACAGCACTCTCAGCACCCCCTTTTACGGACGCTAACTTACTCTGCTGTACCGCTGCCAGCGGTTGCGAAGAGAACGAATGAAGTGATTCAGTAACCATATTGTTAATTTTAGCAAGATCATTAAAAAACTCAAACAACCCAACATTAAATATTATATCCTTATCAGATAAAATTATCCAATACAGATCAAGAATTCAATTTGAGGACAGCCCATTCCATCTGACTTAACTGCTCTCAGCTCGTTGCTGTATATAGCTTAACGCCAGTTCGATTCGCTTCAAAACACGCTCTCGGCCAATCAACTCCAGAGTAATATCAATGGGTGGAGAGATCGCCGCACCTGTTACCGCTACTCGCAGTGGTTGAGCCACTTTGCCAAGCTTCAGATCGAGAATCTCTGCAGTCTGTTTGACAATTTGGTGGATCGGTTCTGCATCCCAAATTTCCAGCTCAGCCAAGGCACTGCGAATTTTCTCCAATGGTGGTTGAGCCGCAACTTTCAGGTTCTTTTTCGCCGCTTTCTCATCAAATGTCTCGAAATCGAGATAGAAAAATACACTGTTATCGGCCATCTCTACCAGAGTCTTGGCGCGCTCCTGCTGCGCTTCTACCACCCGAGTCAGATCTGGCCCCTGTGTCGGATCAATACCTCTCTCACCCATATGCCAACTGAGATGATGGGCAATATGCTCTGGTGAGCTACTCTTGATATAGTGTTGATTGAGCCATAACAACTTTTCTGGATTAAAGGTCGAGGCAGAGTGGTTGACACTCTCCACCTCAAACAGACTCACCATCTCATCCATTGAGAAGATCTCCTGGTCGCCATGTGACCACCCCAGGCGCACCAGATAATTGAGAAGTGCCTCTGGCAGATATCCTTCATCACGATACTGCATAACGCTCACTGCGCCGTGACGTTTTGAGAGTCGACCACCATCTGAACCCAAAATCATCGGCAGGTGTGCATATTTTGGCAGCTCTGCCCCCAGCGCTCTCAGAATATTAATCTGGCGTGGTGTGTTGTTGAGATGGTCATCTCCACGAATCACATGGGTCAACCCCATATCCAGATCATCCACCACCACCGTCAAATTATAGGTGGGTGTACCATCGGATCGAGCAATAATCAGATCATCCAGTTCACTATTCTGAAACACCACCTTTCCCCGAACCAGATCATCCACCACAACTGCCCCATCCATCGGATTTTTGAAACGGATAACCGGATCAACCCCTTCTCGTGGCTCTGTGCGGCTACGGCATAGTCCGGTATAACGGGGCTTCTCTTTACGTGAGCGCTGCCCCTCTCGCATCTCATCCAGCTCTTCACGTGTACAGTAACAGTAGTAGGCATCGCCCTGATCCAGTAATTTCTGAATCACCTCTTTATAACGATCAAAACGGTGGGTCTGATAGAACGGCCCCTGATCATATTCAAGACCTAACCAGTTCATACCCTCCAGAATTGCATTCACGGACTCTTCGGTGGAACGCTCTCTGTCGGTATCCTCAATTCGCAGGATAAAGTCGCCACCATGACGACGCGCATAGAGCCAGGAAAAGAGTGCCGTACGCGCTCCTCCAATATGGAGATAGCCGGTCGGGCTGGGGGCAAAACGGGTGGTTAATTTCATTACACAACATCCACTATCGATCGGGCGATTCTACCCATTAAAAAGCGGTTAAGTATATACTATTCGATAGAACCACTTTTCCAGAATTTAACCGTTTACCCTCTGATGACAGATACTATGAACCGAAAAATTGCAATCGTAGAAGATGACCCTGACCAACGTGAGAACTATACCGATGCGCTGCGCAGACAAGGCTATACAATCAGGGCCTATGGTAGTAAAGAGGAGGCTCTGCTGGGCTTTGAAGAGGATCTGCCTGACCTCGCCATTCTTGACGTTATGCTCGGTAAAAACCATGATGCCGGCTTTGAAATTTGTACGGAGTTGCATCGACAGCATCCAACGATCCCGGTTATTTTTCTCACCGCGCGTGATAGCGAAATTGATCGGGTTGAGGGATTACGCCTGGAGGCATGGGACTACCTGATCAAACCGATCACACTAGACTATCTGACGGTTCGGGTATCCTCACTCTTCAGTATTGAGAAGCGACTCACCCACTCAAACACCCCCTCCAGTGAGATCATCTGTGGTCACCTCACACTCAATGAGACGGCCCTATCCGTCCATTGGCGCGGAAAACCAATTGAACTCACCTTGACAGAGTTTTGGTTGATTGAGGCTCTGGCCCAATCGCCCGGCGAGGCCTTCAGCTATGAGTCGCTGATGCCGGTTACTCGACAGACTATTGTGGAAAAGAACACGATTAACGGTCATATTCGAAGAATTCGCATCAAATTTAAACGCATTGATCCAGACTTCAACTGTATCCGCAATGTATTCGGAGTGGGTTACCGTTGGGATTGCTAACAACCCGTGCTCGTGACTGGTTACGCCAGTGGGTAGGGATTCGCAATAAGCTGATCTTCGCCATCATCCTGTTTCTGACAATACCGGTGATGGGCTACAAGATGTTGGTGGAGATGAAACACTTTCTACAGCAGGGACAGGAAAATGCCCTCTCCATGGCTGCACAGGCCGTTGCCACAGTACTTCATGATAACGAAGCCCTCTTTAACCCGGAGACCGGAATCCCCCACGCCCTCAGCAATGACCAGGATCTCTATGTTCATGAGTTGAAGGAGACTCCGGATCTTGATAACCCTGAATTTAATGAGTGGACCCCCATTCTTTCACGAGCTGTTGAATATAGTGAGACGCACATCCTTCAGGGTGGACCGCAGTACAGCAGTAGTGACCTCTCCTATCAACATCTGCTCGGCGTTTCGCACGATAAACGTCACATCTATGCACTGTTTCGGGTTACCGATAACCAACTCCTGTTCCGCCGCAGTAAGGGACTCCGGGTTGACAGTGGTGATCACCTGCGTATCTATCTACAACATCAGCAACAACCACCCAAAAATTATCTGGCAACCGCTTATCGGCCTGGATTGATGAGTATCTACCAGATGGAGGAGGAGTGGAAAAAACCGACCACCGGTATGCATGAACGCAGCTTTGCCGCCTCCATGCACCCCACCGCCTCCGGTTACGTGATCGAATTGAAACTCCCCAAAAAGCTGATTGATGAGAACACCTCTCTCTCTTTCTCGATCATTGATATTGATGACTCGAAAGAGCGTTCCATCAAGACAGAAATTGGTACCTTCAAAGAGTGGACGGAGGCCTATATGAACCGGGTCTTTCTACCGGCTCCCTCAATGGAGCGGATGATCCATGCGATCGACCTGCCCGATGCACGCTTTTCCATTACCGACCGTCATCGTCGTGTGGTTGCAACCACCGGAACACTGTTAACGACCCTCACCCGTGATGATGAGCGCAACCCGATTTCTGCAACACTGTTTGACTGGATTCTGGGGTCCCCTATTTTACAGTTCGATGAACCGATTCGAGATACCCGAGAATTTTCATGGAATGCAATCGACCAAGCGCTGAAGAGTGGTCGCGAGCAGCGCCTGGTACGCCCCTCCTACGATGGGTTAGCCGATGTAATTACCATCATCTACCCCATTCATGGTGAAGAGGAGGAGTTGGGTGTTGTAGTTGCTGAACAGAGTAATCTGCGTATCCTCTCTGAGCTGCGTATCGCGCTGGAGAATGTGGTAGGTTCAACACTACTGGTCATCCTGACCGCTTCACTGATCCTCATCACCATTGCGACCCGCCTTACGCTACGACTGCACAACCTGCGAGAAGAGACCAGTAACGCCATTGATGAGAGTGGTCGCATTGTAACTGAACAGATTCGTACAGAACGCCACTCGCTGGATGAACTCGGTGATCTATCCCGCAGTATCTCTTCCATGTTGCAGAAGCTGGCCCGCTATACCCACTATCTGGAGCGGATGCCACGCATGCTGAAACATGAGATTCTCAACCCCCTCAACATTGTCTCCACCTCATTGGAGCATTTGGAACAGGAGATCCCAGATACAGAAACCAGTCAGAAATATCTTCACAAGAGTCGCCGTGGCATTAGCCGTCTGGGGTCGATGGTACAGAGTCTTGCTGAGGCATCCAGCTTTGAAGAGGCGCTCGTACCGGGTAGTGAAGAGGCATTTGATCTGAACGAGTTGTTGGAAGAGTACCTCGACAACTATCAAAATACCCATACACTGCAACTGTTCCAGATTGATCGTCCAGGGCAGCCGATTCTAATGGATGGTTGGCCCTATGCCATCGAGCAATTACTGGATAACCTGCTGAATAATGCCGTGGATTACTGCTATCCGGGGATACCGATTGAGGTCCGTATCTCCCTCTCCAACAACCCTCCCCATAAACCCGGCAGTAAACGTAACGTGGAGATATCCATCCTCAACCAGGGAGCTCCGATAGACCAGGAGATTCATGACACGCTGTTCGAGTCTATGGTCTCTTCTCGTAAAGAGAGTAATCCTGAACGCCCACATCTGGGGCTGGGGCTCTATATTGTCCGTTTAGTGGCCACCCATCACGGCGGTAAGGTTACTGCGAGAAACCGTATCGAGGTTGAGGGGAGTTGCTTTACTGTCACCCTCCCACTTCTCGCAGATACTCCACAGCCAACAGTCTAAAGAACCTCTGAACCTCCACCAAGGAAAAGGTGCTAAGCATCACCTGAACAAGAACAATAGGGAACCTCTGAACAAGTCTGGGTAATTTGAATTACGTCCATAGTGCTCAAGATCAAGGCGAAGATCACAGCCAATACCCCAGGGCACCTTCTCTTGCGCAAGCGCAATTCACCTTGTAGCAGGCTATTAGCAAGGTTTTCAACCGAGGAACGAGGTCGAGCAAC
>DUYW01000207.1 GCA_013349825.1 Gammaproteobacteria bacterium
AGAGCACCTTCGAATTCTATTCTTACGGGTCGTGACATACAGGATAGCTTATCCGAAAAAAGGCTGCATTTCTAGACCTGACCCCATTCTTGTGCAGCGCATTTTGGCCTCCACTTGGCGACTATCGGGAGGATTGTGAGAGGCAATATGTTACAGGGCGAGAACTGACCCCTTTCTTGCGCAGGGCGAGAACTGACCCCTTTCTTGCGCTCTCGATACTGAAAGACTTAAAATTCTTCTGTTGAATACAGGGTAGCTAATTGTTACGGTTCCGTAATATATTGACTTTGCTGAGGTTAGTTACTATGCTAAATAACGATCATTTTTGACATGACCCACTGAAAATGATGCGGATCAATACCTCTTCATAAAGTCTATAAACTCGGTACACGAAATGAAATACAGCAGATTGTTTACGTTTGTTTTTTCTGTTTATGTAACTGTAATGTCAGGATCAAGCTGGGCTGCAAAGGTTTCATCTTCAAACCTTGACTCTCAAGTGGCTGACCCAAGTGAAGTCTCGATCACGCTGTCTGATCAAAAGAGAATAAAGCAGATACAGAAGATGTTTGAGCCTGAACATGTCTCAGGTGAGCTGCTGGTCAAAATAGATACAGGGCGTAATTCACTTTGGACTAGAGCACTTTCGACAGTGAACCTATCCCCTGGCTTTGCAGATGTTGTAAGTGGCTTAGGTGGTTCAGCCGAACCGTTAAGTAGAGGCGCTAAGACAGTCCTTTTTGAGAAGAGGGGCTTGTTTTCAGGACAAGAAGAAGTTTATCAAGTAAGTCAGCTAGATGAACATGAAATAGTAAATGCAGTAAAACAACTAGAGGTTTTGGATAGTGTTGTTTATATAGAGCCAAACTTCATTAGGCGCCCCTTTGTGGATGAGATTGCCTCAGCATCCACAGACCCTGGCGCATCCAAACAGTGGCACCTAAACACCATTAATGCCCCTCAAGGTTGGAACGAGCTAAAAAAATTGGGTATAGAGCCTGGCGGCAGTAGAGACATGATTGTGGCTGTGATTGATACAGGGGTAGACCTTACTCACGAAGACTTAGATGATAATCTATGGGTAAATAGCCAGGAGATTGCTGGTGATAATATCGATAATGATGGTAATGGTTATGTAGACGATGTACATGGAGTTTCTACTGTCAGCAACCAGCATTCAGGTGATCCAACAGATGATCATGGCCATGGTACTCATGTTGCTGGGATTGTAGCTGCTGAGGGTAAAAATCATCTTGGTGGTGTAGGTGTAGCCTACAATGCGCGCATCATGTCGATAAAAGCAGCGCAGTATTCGGGTATCTTTACTTCGGCAGATATCGCAGAGGCGATCTACTACGCCTATGACCATGGTGCAACGGTCATTAATATGTCATTTGGTGGTTATGGCTCCTCACAAACTGAACGTGATGCAATGCAGGCAGCCTTTGGCTCAACGGTACTAGTCGCTGCAGCAGGTAATAACGGTAAATGGAATGATAGAGCTTGCACTAATACAGCGGCAGTAATGTATCCAGCAGCCTATCCTTGGGTACTGTCAGTCATGGCGCGTAAACAGAGTGCAGGGTTAACCGGCGTGCTGGCTGACTTCTCCAATCGTGACTGTATTGCCCAAGACTCTTATGAGTACGAAATGATGGCACCAGGGGTAGATATCTATTCCACATTGCCTGGAAACCAGTACGCCTCTTGGGATGGAACTTCAATGGCATCACCTGTAGTGGCAGGAATGGCAGCACTGGTTCGCTCAAAGTTCAATGATCGTGATTCAAATGAGAACTATATCTACTCTAGCCGTTTTATCATGGGGCAATTGGGTGCAACAGGAGCAGTCGAGGCGGGTGCGGTGGATGAAAATAAGAAGCAGCACTCTTACCATAATGCTGATCTTTATAATGCACTGACGATTATCCCAGAACCTGATGTAGGCTATATCAACCACTGGGTAATTGATGATGATAGTGTTGGAGGCAATGTTAGCGGTGATGCTGACGGCAAAGTGGATGCTGGCGAGACAGTAGAGCTGGCGATGATGATCCGTAACCACTGGGGTAAGGCAGATGATGTTACAGTAACTTTAGCAGCAAAAGCTGGAGTTGTAACCGCAGATCCTTATGTAACTTGGGATGTGGACAGTGTTAATTATGGTGCTGTCTCTTCATTTAATGAAGATGATAATGGCATTACATATGATAGCGGGCTAAGGATTACAGCTTTAACTAATCCATTTCGTTTTACAGTATCTAATGATGCACCAAATAATCACTTAATCCCAATAGAGGTTACTATCACAGCTAAGAATGGTTACACCGAAAATGCACCTGCGGTAGATCAGAAGAAGAGTAACTTCTATCTACAAGTGCAGAAAGGTAGAGAACTCCCAAATGTGATCGCAAGTGATGCAGCAGGGACCGATGGAGGAAGCTTAGATACAGATGGAGTTGAAGATAATGTTATTACATTAGATAACTCTAGCTTGTGGATTGTAGATGAAATGGTTTTGATTTCAGCGGGAGTAACTTTAAAAATCACTGAAGGTGCATCTTTACAATTCCACTCTGGAGAGCCTCTTGGTCCATATGACTCACCAGTAAATGCAGGTATGCAAGTAGAAGGTACTTTAAATATAGTCGGTACAGTTGATAATCCAGTAAAACTGTATCCATCTGATCTTTACAGTAATAGAATGGTAATAATAGAAGAAGCAGGCAATGGAGCAGCAAACATTCAATATGTAGAGATAACCAATCCATATCTGTTAATTAGTAGTATTGATCATATAAAAACTAATAGAGGATCGGATGCTTCTTTTCTTGATTGGAAATATGATGAAGATGATGGCTGGCTAAGAACTTTTGCATCAGTAGTAAGTGCGGATAATGTCTCTAATGGTCAGTTTTACAAAATGGGTTCTCCAAACCATGTTAGTGGGCATGACGATGACATAAGTGGTTTTGGTGTGCCAACTTGCACAACCTGTCTATTTGATGGAGGGAATATTAGTAAGCCAAAGTCATATAATTGGTATGCAAAAGCAGGTTCAAGTTCATCTTCAAAACTTGTCGGTTCTGAAAATGTCTTTCTGAATAACTATAAAGAAGTGACTCTAACATATAGCGATCCATTTATTCGCTCTTCAATCTTTGCTCATTTAGGTGAAAAGTCTACAGTTGCCTTTCCTCAAGTGGGAAGTGACTTTAAAAACAATGCTATCTTAAATAACTGGAAAAACCCAGATAAAGAGCGTTGGATAAAGTTCCGCTTTCCTGAAGGCAGAGATGATAGTTTTGACTTGAGTGGTAATTTTTGGGGTGGGGCAAGCGAAGCTCTTATTCATGAGTCAATAAAAGATCAGCAAGATGACTTTAACCTAGCCCAAGCAGTAATAACTCCAGTACTAACTACTGCTCCAGAAACAGCTTATCCTTTTGTTGCAGATATTCGTCTGTTAGATAGTGATGAGGTAGGGCGTACCAGTGGTGAGTTTGGTGCTGAGGTGATGATTTGGGAGATTAAATTTAACCGAGATATGGATCAAACCATTCAACCTCAAGTCTCTTTTGGACCAGATATACCATATACAGATTTCAATATCTCAGGTGACTGGGTCGGTGCTAGAACTTGGAAAGGAAGTTATAATATAACGCCTGTAACTGGTGACGGTTGGCAATTTATTCGTGTTGCTGGTGCAGTTGCTGCAGGTGATGCATGGCTTGTTACTGGTGATGACTCTGAGCGCTTCCGCTTTGAGGTCATTACTTCGGGTGCCGAAGCAATGGTACTACAGGCAAATGCTGGAGAGGGTAAAGTTACGCTAACCTGGATGCAGGATGACTTTGATATGTTGGCAGGTTACAACCTCTATCGCTCAACCACACAAGGTGGCGGGTATACACGTGTCAATCCATATCTGATCCCGGCAGAGACGCTCTTTTATGCGGACACTGATGTAAATCCTGGGCAGGTCTACTACTATAAATTTACAGTAGTCCAAACTTCAATGAAGGAGTCTGATTACTCTAATATGTCATCGGGAGCACCCAATGACACAGTCTCTCCGGTTATTACTCATACCGCAGTCATTAGTGCGCAGCCAGGGGAATCTCTCACGATCCGCGCCACAGCAACAGACAATGTGGCGGTTACTGGAGCGACTCTCTTTTATCGTAATTTTAGTGAAGAGGGGTGGCATCAACAGACAATGATCCAAGGGGATGGTGATACATGGAGAGCTACTCTTGCAGGCTCAATTGTTGTTGGTACAGGGCTTGATTACTATCTGACCGCAACCGATGGCGTGTCTCCTGATGCGGGGTCAGGGTATGGTAACCCATACAAAGTCACCATTACTGCGGGCGATCGTGATGGCGATGGGGTACCTAATGACCAGGACCAATTCCCAGATGATCCCAATTACACCACAGATGGCGATAGTGATGGAATGCCAGACGCTTGGGAGAGAGGGCATTGGGGGAGTGAAACTGTAGCAAACGAATCCACTGATCAGGATGGTGATGGGCTAGGAGATAAAGAGGAGTACCTTCTGGGAACAGACCCCAAAGTAGATAGTGAAAGCATGATAGTGATTGCTGACGTATCTGCATCTACTGGTGTACAGGTAGACCTGAATCTGAATTTTGACCAAGCTGATGATGTTGAGGTTCACTCTCTCTTTATGCAGCTAGAGATTGGCACCAGCGCAGTTACCTATAGGGATGCCGCAGGCACACTGCCTAACGGTTGGACACTATCAACCATGGCTCCTCCTGCCGCTCCAAACAGTGACAGCCCATTGATAGTCAATATTCAAGGGTGGGGTCCAGTCGCGCTGGGTGATGTGACTGTAAGTCTGCCAATTGTTCTGGATAGCTCATTACAAGACCAAGGAAATTCAATCAACCTGAAGTTGTTGGGTGATAGCTACATCTACGATGAAAATGGTGAATCTCTGCCCCTATCAATGCAGCAAGGTAGTATCTCTCTCTCTGGAGGCTCACATTCGTATAACTTAGCAGTGGGGTGGAACATGGTTGGGTTCCCTTATGTTCCTCCAAATGGAATTAAAGGTGTTGAAAGTGCTATTCCTGATGCGCAGTCAATATGGAATTTTGAAAACAACAGCTGGAAGATGTATGACAAAAACAATAGTGGACCGCTGGCTCACCTTAATAATTTGACTTCGCTAAATAGTGCTGCAGGGTATTGGATCTTGATGAATGCAGAGTCACCGAATTCCATGCTGTCCGGCCAGCCTATAATCTCAAGCAACCAGCTTAAAGATGGTTGGAATATGGTGGCTGTGACAGCTGACATTACATCCAGTAAATTTGTGGATGATAATAGCGTTAAATCAGTTTGGACATGGGATGCTGTAGAGCGTAAATGGAGAAGTAATATTGATGGTACTCCTGAGTTCCTTAATAGCCTGCAAACAATGCGCCCCGGCACTGGGTATTACGTTATGAAGTAGCTTTGGGGTACAAATGATGGGGTCAAGCATGTCCGCTGTGTGATCTACCTGTAGTTTGCTCTGTTTAGGTGTACAGGGTACTGCGCCATCCTGCTGGTCAAGCCCCAAGAGTCCGCAAGACGTATAGAGCGAGCATGGTTCCGCTTGAAGGCAGTGGACTTAAGCATGAGTACAGCGGAGCTAGAGTAGCGGAAGCTGCCACTATATCAAACAAAGTAGCGCCAATAGCTGGTGTGCAGGGAGCTACTGCGAAGGGTGGCAATAGGTGGCGACAGGAGCCCTTACACGGGCGCATAGAGGGTATGCGCACCCTTGCTGAGGCCATGTGAACAGTTGGCTTGGGTGAGCTGGAAGCGCCCGTAGTAGCTTTCAGCGGTGACAGGCGAAGGCCCGCAGTTAAGGGTTACTGTTTAGAGTAGAGCTGCTTGTGTTGTTAGTAACGGACTCTTCTACAATTAACTCCAATCCTCTCTTCATAGAATCAAGCATAATATCCCGCTTGGATCTTAACCTAACCTACCGTAGACCGCTCTTTTCTTGCTGAACGCGGTTGCTGGTATTGCAGTTGCGCGTAGCAGCTGCATAGATAACCAGTGGTGCATCTGTTGAGTGCCGTTATCAACAGTTGCCGAGCATAGCGAGAACGGACAGGGTAACGGATATCCTAACCCACTTACCATAGCGTTGTATTGTACGGTGAAACCTGAGCTTGTCGAAGGTGAACGGACTGTTGTGAGTGGCGTACCGGTATTACCTGTGGATTCATACCGCTGTTGGTACGCCACGGCAATAGCGGACAATGCCACGTTATGGCTAAGTGATTTCTGAGTGTAGCTCTGTAGCCAGCAGTGTTGGCGTAGGTGCGTAACGGTCTTAAGATGATGGCTTGTGTAGCTG
>DUYW01000187.1 GCA_013349825.1 Gammaproteobacteria bacterium
ACGAAAACTGTATTCATACTTCAGTTGCGGCTCTGAGAGATTGACCAACACACCTCGTGGACTCCTCTCATAATTGGATACGTGTAAGGGACCTCCACAGAAAAGGCAACCTTGAGTTCGCACCTGATTACTGATTTCCTGATCTATATCAAATAGGGCATGGTAAAAAATTGGGTCTAAGTGAAGGTTATGGCACACTGTATGGGTCTCCTGTTTGTGTTCAAACTACAAGAGACCGCTTCTCTCAGGATCTTGCAAGATCTTTGAGAGGAGTGTCATTCAATTAATCATCTATCTTGACCAAAACTGCCATGGTTTGGGCTAGTTATTCTGCTTATGCACACTGTCTCTTCAGAAAGAATCAGCTGTGACACTGAGGTGCCTCAGCCTCTTGATCCGTTCCCCAAGTACTCAGCCAATCTTGAACCTCTTCGCCCGTGAGATGTAACCCGGTCTGCTGATACTCTTCCCAAGACTCCAATGCCTCCTGTCTAAAACGATCCTTCGCCTCTTCTCGCTCAACATACTCACGGATTGCTTTTTTCATAACCCAATGAGCCGTTCGCTCTTTCACTTCTGCCAAATGCTGGATTCGGCTTTTAAGGTTTTCATCTAACTTAACGGAAGTGACCATGGGATAACTCCAAGTATTAACAGGTATTACCTTTTGATATAACACATAACCCAAACACCATACCGCTGGGTTACGTGCGATTGCGTACAGGCAAACAACTAACAGTCTGCCTCCACAACACGCATAAAGTGGTGATCTATATGAGAAAAGGCTTCACTAAGCGCACAGTCCTCCCCAAACTCCTTCATCAGCCGATCATTCTCATAGAGGTGGAGTTCAATACCATCCAGCTGCCTCAACTGCTCCAGCCCTTGCTGAATGGAAGTGGCAAACCCAACATCATCCATACGCTCAATGCCCTTAAGGTGCACCCACTGATCCAGATAGAGTTGCAATTGATTATCTACAAAGATCGACCTACCCTGGTCTCTCGGCTCTTTCTGTAATGGCAAAGCAATCAGGTTTCCAAATCCACCCTTGGGCATACGCTCCTGATTCGGAAACATACGATCATAGGAGGCAAGTTCAAGTTGCCTGGAATGTGAACAGGTATAGCTGATCAGTGCTGCCCCCAACTGTCTGGCCTCAACAGCAGGCATCGCAGAACTGAAAAAAATCCAGAGATGTGCGCCATTTCCAGAACGGGAAATTTCAGCTGTGGCAGGTATCTGGAATTGCCTACAAGTTGCAACCATGGATTGAACATCCTCTCGCCAGCTCTCTTTATCAAAGTCAATTGCAAGAAAAGATGTCTATAGATCACTTTGTCGGTAAGTGGTAGAGATACCCTGTTGCTGCACTCACCGCATTTGATTTTTGGCTTTCCACACACCCCTTGCTTCCAGTCATTACTACAAGCTGGAGAGTAACCTGCTCTACCACTGTTACTCTCCCAACGGGCAGGAAACAGATCCTCTCTTCCACGGAACAACTCTCGGAACAGCTCAATTTTCTGCTGTGTTGTTAGTGTCTCTTTGTAATCAGAAAAGTCTTCTGTATCATGCTTCTGCTGCTATTTCTGTTGTTCTGAGTCATCAATTCCATGCCGCCTTAGTAGCTCTCGCAGCTGTTGGTTCTCTTGCCGAAAAAAGTCAATCTCAGACATCATCGAAGCTACACATGCAGCACACTAACATTGTAATCACCCAATAAAACCCTATAATAAGTCCCATAGAATACTCCATAAAATGGGACTGAAAAAGGATTTTAATACGATGAGAACACATATTGAGCTACAAGATGATCTGCTCGAACAGGTAATATCTTTAGGACACTTCAACACAAAAAAAGAGGCCGTGAATAGTGCACTGGCCGCCTACGCCAACCAACTGAAACGTGAAGAGCTGTTAGCAATAGAAGGCAAAATTCATTGGCAAGGTAATCTGAAACAGCTACGGCAAGACCGGAACTGAAGGATGGTTGTTGATACCAGCGTCTGGATTGACTACTTCAACTGCAATCCCAGTTGGCAGGCCGAACGCCTCAGAAGTGCAATTGCTGACAATGAACCGATTCATTTGCCGGGCATCGTGATCACAGAAATTCTTCTGGGGCTCTCCAATAACAAGGAGGCTGAAAGAGTTGCTGAACTTCTAACCGCATTCGAACAACCACAAGAGCTGACTTTGGATGATTACAAACAGGCTGCCGAGATTTATCGTACCTGCCGCAGCAAAGGAAAAACTATACGCTCTACTATAGACTGTCTTATTGCGGCCTTATGCCTACGTGACAACCATGAGCTACTGAGTAAGGATCGTGACTTTCAGGCAATCGAACACTGCTTTCCGCTAAAGAACATCACAAGTACGCACTAAGCGCAATTTCATCGAACTACACTTCTGAATGAGCCTGTTTACAGGCCGTCTCAGTATCTTCCGTAACATGCTGCTCACTGCTCCCCCCAATCCAATCAAGGCAATCTATATCAAGAAATTTATTCTATTGATTAACAAAGGTGCTGGTGATTGAAATGAATGTAAGTGACTCCATAAATATCTAATAATCAAGTTTATTATCCATTTACCGTGAAAATCATTACTCACACTGAGCCATAAGTGTCCTCACCCTCAGAATAAACCTGAAGGCTGATTCTACCCTACCGCTGGTTCAATTTATTGTGATAACAACACAGTAAGCCTACCTACTTCACTTCGTCAATCAAGCTCTGCCCTGTCATCTCTGTCGGCTTTTCGATCCCCATGATATGTAGCAGTGTAGGTGCAATATCTGACAGTGCTCCAGGGTGAAGCGAATCAATTTCAATCCCCTTACCCACGTAGATCAGTGGTACGGGGTTCATGGTATGTGCGGTGTGTGGCTGCCCCGTTTCACGATCACACATTGTTTCACTGTTACCATGATCTGCGGTAAGCAACAGGTCGCCATTGACCTCTTGTACTGCAGTAACCACTTTTTCAATACAGTGATCTAGCGTCTCAACCGCCTTAATCGCTGCATCCAGTTTACCAGTGTGACCAACCATATCTGAATTTGCCAAATTACAGATTATGACATCGTATTCTCCAGAGCGTATTTCATCCACCAGCCTGGAGGTCACCTCATATGCGCTCATCTCCGGTTGCAGGTCATAAGTCTGCACATCAGGAGAACAGATTAACAACCGCTCCTCGAATGGAAAGGGCTCTTCCCGGCCACCATTAAAGAAGAAGGTGATATGTGCATATTTCTCAGTCTCTGCAATTCTGAGCTGATGTAGACCAAACTTTGAGATGTACTCACCAAAAACGTTGTTGAGACGATCTGGTGGAAAGGCGACAGGGATGTTATACCCTCTCTTGTACTCTGTCAGTGAGGTCACTGAACCCAGCACAGGCCACACATTACGGTCAAAGCCATGAAAGTCATCCATGATCAATGCTTCTGTCAATTGACGTGCTCGATCAGAGCGGTAGTTCATCAGCAGCACAACATCGCCATCCTCCATCCGCGCAGGTGTCTCTCCTTCTGCGACCACAATTGTGGCATCTACAAACTCATCACTCTCCCCCCGCGCATAGGCTTGCTCCAGTGCTTTCAGTGCTGTGGGAGCACTGTGGATGGCAACACCCTCTACCATTGCCCGATAAGAGGCCTCTACCCGCTTCCAACGACGATCTCGATCCATTGAGTAGTAACGCCCGACGATTGAGGCAAACTTTCCTACACCGCACTCACGAAAAACTGTCTCCATCATCTCAAGCGATGGAGTGGCGCTTCTCGGCGGGGTATCCCGTCCATCTAAAAAAGCATGCAGGTAGATTTTTCTGGCCCCCCGGTCTGCAGCCATACGCACAATAGAGTGGATATGCTCTTCGTGACTATGCACTCCTCCGGGCGAGAGTAACCCCAACACATGAATTGCCTTGTCTTCACGGATCGCCTGGTCAATGGGGTCAACCAGTGTCTGGTTGGAGTAGAACGAGTGGGTGCGTATAGAGCGACAAATACGCGTGTACTCTTGATAGACGACGCGCCCCGCCCCCAGATTGAGATGCCCTACTTCAGAGTTTCCCATTTGGTCTGCTGGCAGCCCTACCTCTGCCCCATGGGTCACGATCAAGGTACGTGGCTTTTCAGCCCACAACTGATCCCACACGGGGGTTTTTGCTGCGGCAATTGCATTACAGTCTGGGGATTCACGATACCCCCAACCATCCAAAATACAGAGAACTGCTGGACCTCGTTTGACACTCATAAGAATTTGATGCATCTCGATGTGGACATTGATCACAATATTATATAATGTCCCTCTAATAAGATGTAAACAAAAAATGGGGTCTCTCCAAGGATATAGCCACTTCATCCATTGATGAATGATCTATACTTGCAGAAGCTTAATTTACAACTCAAGGATAGAGGAAAATCAGAATCATGAGTGAATCTGCAACAATGGAGAGTAGCGGCTGTGACGACACCGATGGTTTACTGGGGAATGATGAGGATATTGATCGTGCTTCACGCTCTCTCAAGGCCATGTCTCACCCTCTTCGCCTCAAAATTCTTTGTGTTCTGGGAAACAAGGAGCTGAGTGTTCAGCAAATTGTGGATGCCGTAGGTACTTCGCAAAGCAATATCTCGCAACATCTCTCTACACTACGCGACCGTGGCATCCTCGACTCTTACAAAGAGGCCAACCGTGTTTTCTACATGGTGGGAGATAATCGTACGTTGAAATTGATCGGGATGATGAAAGAGGTTTTCTGTCGCTGTTAATCGCTGTCTATGGCTATTCGGCTGCGAACTCTCCAGCTATAATAGCTGGCTGGATAAGGCTTGAGCCTTGTATCTGTTAACCCAGCAAAAAACAAAACAACAAAAGGTAGATTGATGACTAGAGAACAGATTCTTCGCATTATGGCTGGTTTTTTTGTACTGCTCTCTCTCGGGCTGGGAGCGGATGGAAGCCCCATTTTTCACCACAGCAACTGGCTCTGGTTTACCGCCTTTGTAGGCCTGAACCTGTTCCAGAGCGGTTTTACAAAATTCTGTCTACCTGAAAAGATTCTCACCGCTATGAGTATTGGCAAGCCCTGCAACTGGTCTGCTGAAGATAGCAACAATTCATAACCCTGATTGGTAACAATACTGCTGATGCAAGAGCTATCCACCTTTACTGTTAACCACTGGGAGTTGGTTACTGCATTTCTGATCACCCTCGCCATGCTGATCTTCAATGTTTTTGGAGACCGTCTGCGTGGCTTTGAATCAATCTCCGCAGAATCTGCTGTGCGCATTCTTAACAATGACCAGGCACTACTTCTGGATGTCCGTACTCAGGATGAATTTGCCAAAGACGGGAAAGTTGAACGCGCCTCTCATATTCCGCTCAGCCAACTCAAGGAGAAGTTAGACTCCCTTGAGACTCATCGATCTCAGCCAGTCATCGTAATTTGCCGTTCAGGGTCACGTTCTGGTGTTGCCTGTTCACAGATGAAGAAAAAGGGGTTTGAACAGGTCTATAACTTAAAAGGCGGAATTCTTTCATGGAAAAGTGCAGGACTGCCTGTCACCTATAAATAGCCCATATAACATTTGGAGGTTAAACCACGATGCCCAAAATTGAAGTCTATTGCACACAAACCTGTCCCTATTGCCGCATGGCTGAAGCCTTACTGGAACGCAAGGGCGTGGAATATACTAAAATTTTTATTGATGGTGATGCTGAGGCATGGTCACAGATGGAGCTACGCAGCAAGCGTAAAACAGTCCCTCAAATTTTTATAGGTGACTACCATGTTGGAGGGTTTGATGATCTCTCCGCACTCAATGCTGCAGGTGAGTTGGACCCGCTACTTGAGGCCTGAGCCAGAGTTATGGCTGATGCATTACATATCGTCTGCCCACATTGTGACAGCATCAATCGTCTTCCTGCTACAAAACTGAATGATGGCGGGCAGTGTGGAAAGTGTCATGACACTCTCTTCAACGATCAACCTCTGGAACTTTCCAGCAGCAATTTTCTGCGCCATATCTCTAAAAATGATATTCCGGTTGTGGTTGATTTCTGGGCCAGTTGGTGTGGCCCCTGCAAGATGATGGCCCCTGTTTTCAACCAGGCCGCAAAGCAGCTACAACCCCTCTATCGGCTCGCAAAGGTCAATACAGAACAGCATCAGACGCTCTCCGCACAATACAACATCCAGAGTATCCCTACTGTTG
>DUYW01000136.1 GCA_013349825.1 Gammaproteobacteria bacterium
AGTGTCAGCATGAAGAGATGGATTACATCCCAGATCGGAAGCTCATCAAATTCTTTAGCTCAAAGAGGTTTGGTAAGAAGGTTAGCAACCTAGCTAAGAAGGAGGCTGAAAAGCTTCAACAGTCTATCGCCACATTTGAGAAGCAGTCCGTTAGTCGGAAAAATCTACGACTCGATCGATTGAAGGGGATGTTGGATCGATACATCTCTGATGGCAATGTTGGATCTGATCTTATCCAGGACTACATCGATAGCTCATCGCAAGGTAAGGCGTTGGTTAAAGAGTATATTGAATCAAACCGGAAGCTCATTCTGGATGAGAAGATCGCTGATATTGAGCAAGAAGCCAAGGATCGTGGGAAGCAGGTCGAGAGCCACCTGAAGGAGCTTGATCTGCAGGTAGATGCCAGAAACGAGGAACTGACCAAAATTCGAGATGAGGTTGGTAGGGCGCGAAAGAAGGCTCAGCAAGAGATTAAAGAGATTGAGGATAAAACCAAGGAGCAGATTGAGCGAGATATGGCGGCACAGCAACAAGAACTCTATCAAACAATTGAGGATAAGCAACAGGAAGTTGTTGATAAGAAAGCTGAAATTGACTCCTTAGATTACATTATTAAGTATGGACGAGATATTGCAAAATTAGAGGAAGAAAAAACATATCTGGAAAAACATAATGGGAGGCTGTTAGAGGCCACAAGTGGATTAGAGCGTAAGCTCAAAAATCCAGCTGAACTGGCTCACGCTATTGGTGAAATGGAAGCGATCAACTTAGTTATGCATGGAAGATCAGCCACCACGTCAAATTTGATGGATGTTCCGTTTGTCCCGAGTATTGTTAGCTCCGAACCTTCTTCAGCAGAGGAGTATGTCTATATGGTGATGAACCATTTTGATGATGATTCTGGTCGTAAATTCTCCTACGAGGAGATGACCAATCTGTTGGTCTCGATTCACCAGTCCTTCATGACGGTTCTCTCCGGAAGACCAGGAACTGGCAAGACTTCAACTGCTATCCGTTTAGCACAAGCACTGCATCTTGGTGGAACTGAGGGAGACAAGAACTTCCTCTACATCCCAGTAGGAAGAGGATGGGTATCAGGTCGAGATATTCTGGGCTTCTACAATCCACTGAAGAATCAGTACCAAGAATCGAGAACCGGTCTATATCGATTCTTGAATCGCACACAGCCAGTTGATGTTGATCCTTATCAGCTGATCTTGTTGGATGAATCGAATCTATCAAGTATGGAGCATTACTGGTCTGACTTCTTGGGTATGTGTGATCCGGAAGGTCGTGATCGTCCAATTGATATTGGTGTCCCTGATATGGAAAAACAGCATTTGAAGGTCAATCCAAATGTTCGTTTTATTGCAACCATCAATAATGACTCTACAACAGAGCGTCTCTCTCCAAGGCTGATTGATCGTGTGCCAGTGATTAATCTTGAACAGGATAATATTGATATTGGTGAAGTGGTCTCTTCAAGTCAAATTTTAGACGGGGTTATTGGCAACCGTGAGATTGATACACTCTTTAATATGGAAGATGCTGAAATCTCAAGAGCAAGTCTCAATACGCTGAACAGTGTGATCAATATGCTTTCCAAGCAAGATAATAATCTGGGTCAGGGAATCGCCATTAGCCGTCGTAAAGTTATTGCAATCTCATCATACTGTGCGGTTGCAGAAGGGATGTTGGGGCAGAATGTTGCGCTCGACTTTGCGATATCACAACACATCCTTCCACATATTGAAGGGTATGGTAAACGCTTCCGTTCTCGCCTTGAAAATCTCAATAGTGAGATTCTAAAGAACTATCCAAGATCCTCGCATATCCTAGATTCTATCATTGCACAAGGGGATGACTTCTCTGACACTTATTCATTCTTCTGATTATGGAGCTCAAACTCAACATTCTCACTGGAAGAAGGAGGGGGCGTAGTATTACGCTTTTGCCTGATAGCGAGATATCAAAAGAGATTGAATGGGTATGTGAAGATGAGGCAATTCAATTCGTTTTCACTGTACCCAAACGATGTGCAAAAGTTACATTGAATCTATATGAGTATCAAATTGATGCTTCTGTGGTTGCCTTTGATGAGGAGAGTGGGCAAACCGTAATAGAATGGAATCCCAAGCCGGCTTACAATTCCTTAGAAAAGATTTTCATCAATTTTTTTGGTTTAGCACAGCTCTCCGTAACATTTGTTTGTGAGGTGGCGCAGGAGGAGGTTGTTGAATTCAGCTATATCGAAGTGTTGGCGACGAAGGTCAATGCACGAAACACTCAGTGGATGTTTGATTATCTTTCACGTTTTTCAGATGATGTTATTCACTCTATGTTTCGCACAACAAGTTATCAAGGAGGACATGAGGGGGAGAGTGATACTCCTCCACACTTAACGCTCGACCATATCGAGGGTGTAATTATGTTGTTGCAAGACAACTTGCCCTCGTTACTTCATCATCCCATCACAAAGCTTGTGCAGGAGACTAATGTTGTCAATGCAACTGATAATGATCTGGTGAATGACCGTTCCATTGGTTGGTTGATGAGTAACCTCTCTGTGCTTAATGAGTGTGACAGCGGTGATGATTATGATATTGAGTTTGAGAATGGATACTACAAAGCTAGATCCATTCAGGTTCAAGAGGTGGTCAACAATACGGATATCTATGAGAATCAGGTTATTCATGGGTTTCTCAGTCGCCTATTGAGTGATACCGGTTCTATCGCAGAGAACTATACGAAAGATATTTCTATCCGTAGAAGTCCTAGAGAGTATATTCCAAACCAGTATGAGAGCTTCTTTAATAAGATGAACTCTTTTAAGAGTGTTATTTTACAACGGCAAATTGATAGAACTTATCATTTTGGTGAGAAAATCAAGAAGATGAAGGAGTTGCTCAACCAACAAATGCCGGTGCGTCGAGAGATTAGAAGTCGCCCAATCATCACCCCAAAGGTTCGCATTTCGCCTACCTATCGGACCATTTTTAGAGAGATTGCTGACTGGTATGAGCAGGGTGGTATCGACTGGAGTGCTTACAACAACCTGTTTGCTATTAAAGATATACCCTCCCTATTTGAGTCTTATTGCTACTTCCGTCTCGGAGAATCACTCAATAGAAAATTTGGTATAGAAATTTTTGAGGAAGGAGGGGAAATCTCAACTAGCTTTACGGACAGCCAGGGAATACAAGTTAAGCTGCATCGTGAACCCAGGTACTGGATGCCAAACAATCTGAATGCAAGAAATGACACTATCGTTAATATAGAGGGTTGGAATGCAGGGAGGTACGGTGTCAAAAAGCGCAAAGGGGGTTCTGTTTACTCACACAGAAGACCTGATATTGTAATAGAGTTGATAAACTCGATGGGGGAGTCTAATTTACTGATTATGGATGCTAAGTACACTTATGCTAAAAAGGCATTTATTGAGTACCTACCTAAACTAACAATGAAGTATGTACACGGTATCCAGAGGAAAGATAATCCCGATAGCACGGCCTCATCGCTTACCATTCTCTACCCAAGTGAGTCCCCCGACTTTAAGAGTTTTCACCATGATAATTACTCTATCTACGGTAACCATCCTGTATCTCCGAGTCTTCAGATCTTCGGGCTACTCTCCGATAACGGCTCAGATGGGCCGGTTTTAGATAGCTTTCTTGAGCGATTATTAAGGGTCAATAGGGTTGAATTAATGCCAGGTAATGAAGCTGCATTAAACAGTCTCCTGGGTGCGATTGGGTGACCTATGGTTTGACATGGCTTAGCTATACTCGGATACTCTGGGCACCTCACTCCATGGATGGAAGAGACACCCAAGCAAATCAAGTTCACCATGATCGGAGGGCAGCATCTCCGGCATAGACACAGTCTTCAGCATTGTGTTGCTCTTCGGGCGATTACGTGTGCATTTCCGGTTGCGCAACCCCATGAATCCCAGTAAAATGCGCCGCACATGCCGCTATAGCTCAGCTGGTAGAGCAACGCACTTGTAATGCGTAGGTCCTCAGTTCGACTCCGAGTGGCGGCACCAACTAAAACCCCTGCATTAACACCAGCTTGCAGGGGTTTTTTCTTTTCTGTTTATGCTTCTTTATGGCTCAGTAGCTATTGCAGCAGCATTTTATGGTGACTGACTACCACGGGGTAGGCATCATTCCCATCCCGTCAAAATTTGGCATCACGCCGCTTCTCTGGCGGTTTCTTTTTTTATAAGGTGTTTGAGCCTTTATTTTTTGTTTCAGTTGCTGTTTTCTTTGTTGGGCAATTTCGTAACATCGCCAGATTGAATTATCTCCCTCTTGTGCGTTCTGGATGCAGCTGATTTCCTTTTCGATCAGTAACATTCTCTCTGTCCCGCGTGCCTTCTTTTTGTAAAGGTATTTTAGAACATCCTCTTTCGAGGGCCCTCTGGTTTCACCTCCTGGCTGTGTCGCTCTCTGTGTTTCGCTTGAGTATAGTTTGTTTATCGATGCCGGGGATCTTTCCCAATTCTGAAAATCAGATACGTTGTTGTATATGCCATCTGCGGACGCTGTAGATGTTACGAATACTGCTGTGAGTAGAACGCCTATTTTGTTTTGCATAAGAGAACCTTGCTGCTAATTTAAGTGCGCACATGGTCGCACAATTTAGTTGCAAATAGGTGGAAATAGCAAACTGAGGGAATGTGACCTCTTCACAAATTTCTTTCGTTATCGTACTCTTACGTGTGGTGCCATTGAGATTGCAGCAGATATCTGAATCAGAATTTACAGGAGGAGCCAGACAGTACAGAGCGGTTACAAGATTGCCCTGTCAAAGAGTTGGGTCTTAAGCCTGTATAAATAGCCCCTTTTTATGGTCAAATAGTCCCAATGAGAATTACATCAGACCTTGTGAAGCTTGGCACAGAGATACTATTTGATGTGTACGATAGTCGTGGAAAGCTTGTGTTGAGAAAAGGGACAGTAATCCCTAGCCAACGTCATCTTACGAACCTTCTGGATCAAAAATATTACTCAACTCCTTATGGAGAGCGGGGTAATAGTATTGATTATGACTGGGATGATCACGGGAGTTCCTCAAAGAGTGTTGCATACTTTATAGAAAGTTTAATTATACGTCTGGATGAGATTTACTCTAATTTTATGGCTAGCGGCTATAACTTGACAGGGGATATTGGAGAGTTGGCTGATATTCTTATTCACCAATTACAGCATGAGCCAGATATCACCATTGGAGTGGTGCATTTACATACCAAGTTCCCTTATCCTGTCATGCGAATGTTGCAGAGTGCAGTGTTTGCAATTCTTGTAGCGCTTCGTTCAGAGTGGAAGACCAAACGAATTCAGTCATTAGCGAGAGCCTGTTTAACCCAAAATATAGGGATGTTTCCACTGCAATTTGAGTTATCTGAAGTGGATGGAAGTGAGTTGAGTGATTCTCAACGACAGCAGATTCGGCTTCACCCTAAAAGAAGTGTCTCTAAATTGATCGCGATGGGGGTGAAAAATCAGGCATGGATTGATGCGGTAGCCGCACATCATGAGAAAATTGATGGCAGTGGATACCCGCTAGGGTGCTTTGGATATAAAATATCTCAAGAAGCAAGGTTGCTGGCGATTGTAGATCGATATGGCTCAATGATCTCTCCAAGGTCTCAAAGAGCTTCTGGGGTCTCTACAGATGTTATGAGGAATTTTCTTGTGGCAAAGAAAGTTGAATATGATATGAAACTCAGCAAGGCACTTATTTCAGAGTTAGGCATCTATCCTCCGGGAAGTACCGTTTTATTGAGTTCTGGAGAGGTGGCACTGGTTACAAAAAGAGGGAAAAATGGACTTCACCCGGAAGTTTTTTCAATATGGGATAGTAATGGTGGTTTACTCTCCAGCCCCCAGAAAAGAGCGCTTGGTACGGATGAGACCAGAATCCTGTCGATCAAAAAACATGAAGATGCTGAACGGTTAAATGTGGACCTGTTCTGGGGAAGTTCAGCGGGGCAGTTTGAAAATCAACCATTGTTGATATAGAAGAGTTTGGGTGGGTTCCTGAATATTGTCGGAGTACTAGTGAGAGAGTAACTGTGAGTGTTTGCCTAGGGAACCTCTGAATAAGTCATGTGTAAATGCCTAACGCCCATAGCGCCCAATATCTTCGTTGAAAACCTTGCTAATAGCCTACTATTGGCTGCGATCT
>DUYW01000129.1 GCA_013349825.1 Gammaproteobacteria bacterium
TTGTCATCATTTGAGGCGAATAGTTCCACTATTTAACGAAAAGGATGGGGAAATATGGCCAAATTCAGTTTTTCCGCAGTAGATTCTCTATTCTCGGGCAAGCTCCTAGTCCCTAAAATGGCTTAATCAAGGGGGGCATTATATACTTGACCGAAGATATGTTTACTACAGAAACACCTCATCGAATTGAATAAGCACATCCTCTCACTTGAAACTGCGTGGTTGAAACTGTACCCGACTGGAGAGCATAATTTCGAGATACAGAATGCGTTCAGTTGTGGGTTCCTTCGCAATCTTATTAAGGATAATACGCTTTACCAAAACCACCCAGACCGAACCTTTTTCTCTGTTTTTGATTTTGATGAGGCATATAATGATTGGAACCAGCTTAGGCAAAATGTACAAGTTGATCCATGTCAATGTTTGGTGAAAAAGCACAATACTCATGAAAGTTACGCGATGCTTTTACCTGTGCCCGCCAACGGGCAGATACACAATCAAGTTGTCAACCCACATGCCGGCGGTAATTATGGCAATAGATCATTACTGACTATCGAGTTCATTAAGTCGAAATGCTCAACTGTAATGGATGGCGGAGAGGGTGTTTAATCCTATGGCGCTAAATAAAGATCAACAGAAAACCTATGAATGAAGAAGGCGCTTGAGTCCCCGGAAGGGGTGGCTGAGTTGTCAGTATTTTATTGTGAATCGTGTGCCGACCTTCTGGGATATTGTGGGGTGGCGGATGAAGGGTACTTCAGTGCGCTGGTAAGTATGTACGAACAGGCCTTAATAGTGATTGTTGATCTTAGTGTAGAGCAGCAAGCAGACTTTCTGCAACGTCTTGAACAGATTCGCTATGTAGCAGGGGATTGGGGTGTTTGTGATGATATGGGTGATCTTTTGGAAGAGTATGAAATTGAATAGGAATAGTCAGGTATGAGTTCATCAACTCCATCGCTTACATTGCGGCAGGCCATTGCCCTTTTTCAGGATAAACGCCTGCTCTGGATCTTCCTGCTCGGCTTCTCCAGCGGCTTCCCCTGGGTGCTGATCGGCTCGGCGATGAGCGCCTGGCTGCAAGAGGCTGGGCTGACCCGCACTGCCATTGGCTTCTTCGGTTCGGTATTTATTGTCTATGCGATCAATTTCCTCTGGGCACCACTGCTGGATCGACTCAAGGTACCACTACTCGGAAACAGATTAGGACAGCGCCGCTCGTGGATTGTGCTGATGCAGTGGATCATTGCCGGGGCGGCCCTTGCCATTGGTATGACCAACCCCGATGTCAGTATCTTCTGGACCAGCCTGTTGGCACTGCTGATTGCGACCGCCTCGGCGACCCAGGATATTGCCGTCGATGCCTACCGTATTGAGATTATCGGAGCTACAGAAACCGAGAAGATCCCCCATGCGGCAGCGATCACCACCAGTGGTTGGTGGACCGGGTTCAGTGTGCCGGGGGCGATGGCGCTCTATCTCTCCGATATTCCCGGAGTCGATTGGTCCACGGTCTATGCGATGCTGGCCGTGTTGATGTTGCTGCTCTCATGGCGAGTGTGGAAGATGCCAGAGCCGGAGACACTTCGCGAACAGGCACAACATGAAGCAGAGGCCCACTACGAAGAGGAGCTGGATGAGCATCATCTGGCCAGCAGNNGNGAGTCNCGNCACTGGATGGCGTGGTGGGCGGTGACGGTGGTAGAACCCTTTGCCGAGTTCTTCCGTCGCAATGGCTGGAAGCTGGCGATTGCGGTGCTCTCCTTTATCTTCCTGTTTAAGTTGGGTGAGGCCTTTCTCGGGCGCATGTCAATTGTCTTCTACAAGGAGATTGGCTTTAGCAATAGCGAGATTGCCACCTACTCTAAACTGATCGGGTGGTGGGTGACGATTATCTTCTCGCTGCTGGCGGGAGTCTTCAATGCCCGTTTCGGTATTGTGCGTGGGTTGATGATTGGCGGCATTGCAATGGCCTCCACCAATCTGCTCTTTGCCTGGCTGGCGCTGGCAGGGCCGAATACCAATATCTTTGCACTGGCGGTGGTGCTGGACAACTTCACCTCCTCCTTTGCCACTGTTACCTTTGTCACCTTTATCTCCTATCTCACCAGCCGCGCCTATACCGCGACGCAATATGCGCTGATGGCCTCACTCGGTAATCTGGGGCGTACTACCGTCGCCAGCTTCAGTGGTGTAGTGGTCGATGGATTGGATGGTGACTGGTTTATCTTTTTCTTATTGACCTCGTTAATGGTGGTTCCGGCACTTCTCTTGTTATGGCGTATCGGGCATCATCTGCACACCGAAAAAATTCAGGACAGACATTCATGAAACAACCTCCGATTCAATCTCTGTGGAATGCAGCCGATGCCGCACAATGTAACGATGACCTGGCGCTGCGCGTCTACAGCTCACGCCTGTTGGGGCAGAATCCCAATCTGGTACTACATGGCGGGGGTAACACCTCGGTCAAGATCAGCGAGACCAATCTGGTTGGTGAGCAGGAGGAGATCCTCTATGTAAAAGGGAGTGGTTGGGACCTCGCTACCATCGAGGCCCCCGGTTTTGCTCCGGTACGGCTGGAACCGATGAAGAAGCTGGCCAAGCTGAAGTCACTCAGTGATCCACAGATGGTCAATGAGCTGAAGACCCAGATGACCTTGGCAGGTGCGCCTTCGCCCTCTGTAGAGACCATTCTCCATGCGGTACTGCCCTACAAGTTTGTCGACCACACCCACGCCGATGCAGTGGTCACTTTGACCAATACCGCAGATGGTGAACAGCGTATCCGTGAACTCTATGGTGACAAGGTGATTATTGTCCCTTACGTGATGCCCGGCTTTGATCTGGCTCGAACCATTGGGGTGCAGTATGAGCGAGAGGCGACCGAGCAGACCATCGGCATGATTCTGCTCAACCACGGGGTCTTCTCCTTCAGTGACTCTGCTGAAGAGTCCTATGAGCGGATGGTTGAGCTGGTATCGATGGCAGAGCAGAGTCTGATGGCGCAGGAAGCGTGGGAGGTGGACCAGGAGTCCGGTAGCGCTCCCGAGGGAGAACAGCGTCAAGCGGTCGCTACACTACGTGCCGAGATATCCAAAGCAGCAGGTCGTCCAATGTTGGTGCAGATGAGCGAGAGTGAGGCTGGGTATCGTTTTGCACAGCATCCACAACTTGAATCTATCGCCACTCGCGGCCCAGTCACCCCGGACCATGTACTGCGCACCAAACGTATCCCGATGGTGGGGCGTGATGTCGCCGCCTATGTACAAGGCTACAGTGACTACTTTAGCCAACATGCCCCTAATGCAAAAGAGGAGAAGAGCATGCTTGATCCTGCACCACGTGTGGTGGTGGATCGTGAACTGGGCTTCTGTGCTGTTGGCAAGAGTGCCTCCGAGGTGGGAATTGTCTCGGACCTCTATGAGCAGACTATGACTTGCATCTTACGGGCCGAGAGCATCGGTGGTTGGCAGGCGCTTCCCGCCAATGACATCTTCGATCTGGAGTATTGGGATCTGGAGCAGGCCAAACTGCAAAAAGGGGGCAACTTACCCGCATTTCAAGGTGAAGTGGTACTGATCACTGGTGCCGCCTCAGGTATTGGTAAAGCGTGTGTTGAATCCTTTCTCCAACGTGGTGCTGCAGTGGTCGGGTTAGACATCAATCCGCTCATTGAAACACGGGTTGATTCTCCGGCCTTCCTGGGGATCGCCGGAGATATCGCTGATGAGTCTACACAGCAGGCTGCACTGGAGCAGGCAGTACGCCGCTTTGGTGGACTCGATATGGTGGTACTGAATGCAGGGATGTTCCCCGGTGGAACCCACATTGCGGATCTCAAAACAGAGGATTGGCAGCAGGTACTACGGGTCAATCTCGATGCAAATCTTGCGTTGATGCGTGAAAGCTACCCATTGTTAAGGTTGGCCCCGAATGGTGGACGCATGGTGGTGATGGGGTCAAAGAATGTATTGGCGCCGGGTGCAGGTGCAGCCGCCTATTCTGCATCCAAGGCCGCGTTGACCCAGTTGATGCGTATTGCTGCATTTGAGTGGGGAGGCGATGGGATTCGTATCAATGCACTGCATCCTGATGCGGTGTTTGATACCGGGATCTGGACCGAAGAGGTGTTGCAGGCACGTGCAACGCACTATGGCATGAGCGTGGAAGAGTATAAGACCCGCAATGTACTCAAGGTCGAGGTGACCAGCCGAGACGTAGCTGAGTTGAGTGCCGAGATGTGTGGCCCACTATTTGCCAAAACTACAGCCGCTCAACTACCGGTTGATGGGGGAAATGAGCGGGTGATTTAGCCCCTCCCGCTCTTCATTTCAGGAGGCAGGTCATATCAGTGGCCTGCCTTTCACTCCTGTTGCACTTCCTTCGGGAAAGTGTTGGTAACTGAGGTGATCCAGTGTTTGTGATTGCGTAATTTTCCAGATGCGCAGGGAGGGCTGTCCTCCATATTTTTGCATCCTCTCAGATGGGTAAATTCTCCCTTTTTTCTCTGCTTTCTGAGCGGGCGCCCGTGTCAGTAGATACGGGTTTATTCAACTTGTTGAATTAGTTCAATTAAATAGCGGTTTCTGCTATTGAAAACAGTGTCTTTTTGAGCTCGTCAGATAACAACTGTTTGTGATTTTTTTGGCAAATAAAAGTATTAATAATCAAGTTCTTACGTGTTTTTTTAATTGTATTGGTGTGAATCTTGCAAAAGAGCCAATGCACGTCCTGAGCATCATGCTTTTGACGGCATTAAACAATTGAAAAAAACAGGAGAAAATAATCCATTTAATTTGATTTAGTTTCAATGGGTTATGGATGGGTTAATCAGACGTTGGCAAGGTCTGCCCATTTCATATCGATTATGGATATTCTTACGATATTAGGCATCATTATCGGGGTCGGTGCGATTGTCATTGGCAACTCGATGGAAGGAGGTACGGTTAGCTTTTTACTGCAACCGGTACCGCTTTTCATTGTGGTTGGCGGGACCGTCGGGGCTGCGATGGTGCAGAGCTGTACCAGCTCTTTCAAGCGCGCACTTGCGATGCTGCCGTGGGTCTTTTTCCGTCATCGAGCTGCTTGTGAAATTAGTCTTGTGGATGTCATGGAGTGGAACCGGGTGCTTCGTGACAAGGGGGTGATCGCCTTTGAGCAGTATGCCGAAAATATTCGGGACCCGTTCGTAAAACGTGCAGTAACACTGATGGCAGATGGTCAATCTGCGGAGAAGATCGAGTCCACGCTCGAAATTGAGCTGGAAGAGATCCATCACGATGAGATGCTGGCTGTTCAAGTCTACGAGAGTATGGGTGGATATAGCCCCACGGTCGGCCTGATCGGCGCAATTCTCGGTCTGATTCAGGTGATGCAGAATATCACCAATCCGGAACATCTCGGTCAAGGCATCTCGATTGCATTTGTTGCAACCATCTATGGACTGCTAATGGCCAATATGGTCTTTATTCCCTTGGCGAAAAAACTGGAGATGCTGGTCAACCTGCGTGCCAGGCACCACGAAATGATAACGGCTGCAATTGTCGCGCTTTCACGAAGAGAGAATCCGCAACAGATCACCAGTCGCCTGGAGGCCTACTTGAGTCATATGGTGAATCCGAGATATAGCCTGACAGATACCAAACCCTCTGGAAAGAAGAAGTAGCGTCCCATGATTGAACGAAGACGCGCAACCTACTCTACTAAATCGAACGCAAATCTGGATCGGTGGATGGTCTCTTATGCCGACTTTATCACCTTACTCTTTGCCTTTTTTGTGGTGCTGTATGGTATTTCTCAACACTATGAATCCTCTTTCCGTACCGCTTTTGAAGATCTGCAGGGGCAGTTCGAAAAGACCAAGGCCTACAAAGAGGCAAAAAAGAAGCTGGATAAGAAGGGAAAGACAGCTTCAGCCGATGACATATTGGGTAGTCAGCTGGGGCGTGGTGATATGGATGAGGCGCTAATGGATTGGATTGCAGATGAAAAGAAACCGTCTAAATCTAAAAAAAGTAAGAAGATGACCAGAAAAGAGAAAAGAATAAAAAGGCAACAAGAGAAGGCGATGAAGGTGCAGTCCATGACGCGCGGAGTGGGGCCGGACAAGCTGGAGATTGTTCCGCTCGATAGT
>DUYW01000124.1 GCA_013349825.1 Gammaproteobacteria bacterium
TTGCTGGATATGGCGGCTTTCTTAACCGCAAGGGAGATGGCTACCCGGGGCCGCAGACCATCTGGATTGGGCTACAACGATGCCGCGACTTTGTACAGGGGGTTGAAGCGATGAAGGAGATTGAGCGGAGAAGGGGGTAACGATATGGGTAATAGCCATGACGAGTTCCTGTGAAACTTGAAAGGTTTCAATTGTTGGTGTGAATAATCCCATTGTTCGTTCTCCTGAAACGATAGCCTCCGAATGCGGGGGCTTTGTTGTGTTCAAGAGACTTGTCTGGGAGGGGACTAACAAAAAAAACCACCAACTCCCAGAGGAAGAAGGTGGTTGTGAATGTCATACCTAAAGAACAGCTTTAAGTGTGCTATAGATAGCTTTTTGGATATTGCTTCCATCAACAGAAACAGCAGCAGAAGATTGAAATCCGTAATGATATTTCCAATCACGATCGATATTAGAAATCTCGACATTACCAATAAACAACGCCCGAACCTCAACACCGTTACGGTTAAGAACATCCGTTATATTGTGAACTTCACTACTGTCACCTAAGGCACCATCAGTAATCACATAGAAGATTTTACGTTTCTCGTGACGCTTAATGATATCTGTAGAGATCCTTTGATATGCCGGAACAAAGAAAGTGCCATAAGACGGATCATAAGCCTCCAGATTTGATTTCGCCTTATTCCACGGCTCATCGAACAACTTAACATCATGAACCTTATAATTGAACAGAGAGATAGCAAATGAAACACCCTGTTGCTCATACTGCCCCAGAGCCTGTCCAAGCGCATACAAAGCATTAACCGTGTGATCTGCAACCGTACTATCTTCAGAGCACTTCGTTCCCATTGATCCTGATGAATCAACTAGAAAGTGAATTGAGGTATCAATCCCCTCCCCTTCATCCAGCTCTTCAGTAAACACAAAACGATTACCTACAGCGGTACTAGCAAGAGCACTACCACTCAAACGCCCTATCTCAGTAACTCGATCATCGGCAGCATCCATTCTGGAAGCCAACAATTCAGAGAGTTTTGCTTGAAGCCTTACTGAGAGCTTACTTGCTTCGGGTGATGGAGAGAACTTTGCACCTGTCCAATCGGCTTTTTCCCTTTCTATAGAGCCAAAGTTGTCCACCTCGCTTACACTCTGCAATGCCTTTTTCACCGAATCTATCACATCACCAGACTCAACTTCATCATCCTCTGAATCCAAAGCTGCACGAATCTGATTGTTAAGGTCAGATGCACCCTGCTTGTCACCATCTGAGTCATCTTCTGATTCCTGTTGATCCTGCTCATCCTGCTCATCCTGCTCATCCTGTTGATCTGCTAAATCTGACAATAACGCTATGATCTCATCAGTGCTTGACTGCACTTCAGTTGTACTTGAAGACGTTGCACCTTTTCTGGCAATTTCAAGAATCTCAGCTGCCAACTTGGTACCTAACAGATCATTGGCTTGCACTGTAATCTTGTCAAACCCTAGAGGCTGTCCAAGAATTTCAGATCTCAAGGTACGTGCTATCAAGGACATCACGACTCCAGCAAGACCAGCATTTTCATCATGTGGAAAGAAACCATCTTCCGAGTCCAGCATGCTAATCATCTCTGAAAGCATTTTCTTTCCACCTGGGAAGACCAGTGACGCAGCCTTCTCAATACGAACATCCTCAATGACATTTTCAAGACCGCTTGGAAACGGTTTTGCAGCACGCTTCCACTTCTGAGGCTCTCCATCAAACTGCGTATGACGAATATGGCCTGCCCCTTCATGACACAAACCACCCCGAAGAAGGACTTCAGAGCCTTCATTACCGCTCCAAGCATCTGGAACGTAAATAGCTTTCCCATCAGTAGCAAAAGTATTAATCCCAGACTTTACAACCACTGGGACATTCATTTTTTTGCTAACCACTGCTGCTAATAAACTTAAATAAGACTTCATATTTTTCTCCTGAAAGAACCACCACTCACTCGAATGGCTACCAGTTCAAGAGCATTGCGGTGGGCTTGGCCAATAAAAAAATAAACGGGTCTTCTCATTACAGAAGTACAGCGGCCCCTCAATAAGATGGGGTTTGTTTTTTTACAAGTTTGGTGCAGAGCAAGGCCATTGAACCAACAAGGTAGCCACCTGGTTCGATCATCAACTTTTGGAGAATCGAAAAAATGAACACATTAAATACAATGAGTACAACGTCTCAGGCACACTCAGTGAACACAGTTATGCAGCCCCCTATGAGTGCAGAGGAGCCTGTACTGGAGACTCATAGCGACAACCTAGATCGACTCACTCGCGCAATTATTAATCGGGCAATGAGTGATGCACTTACCATCACCTCTAACCATGCATCAAGCAATGCTATTGATGCCGCAGAGTGGCTCTTTAGTCATGACGATGATTCCTACTCTTTTTCACATCGCTGTGAGCAGGTGGATATCAATCCCGAGTGGATACACCGACTACTGATCGAGCAAAAGCCGCTCCTTGCTACTTACATCCACTAGCAAACACCTTCCACAACCATCTTCTCCTCTGGGGCAGATGGTTTTTTTGCATGCATTTTTGTAGACGAAGGGTGCTATTGAGGAATTCTAGGGAGAACATAATTATGATTATCCAGTCATCACACATAGCCGAACTTTTAGAGTTGCTAGAGAATGATGAGCCTAAGCCATCTCTCTCTCTTGCTTCTGGTTACCCCTCTCTTGATCAGCAATTCCCAGACTGGCTTTATGGTGGCCAGCTTACTGTGGTTGCTGGTCGTCCCGCGATGGGAAAGACCGCGTTCGTACACCAAATCTCAAATCATATTGCACAGGATAGAACCTCAGTGTTTGTCTCACTAGAGATGGGGGCCGATGATTTAATTTATCGAGCTGTCTGCGCTAATACTTCACTACCAGTCCATAAGCTCCGCTCTCCAAATTTACTGACTAACGAGGAGAGGTTACAGGCTGCGTTCGGTCTTGCGGATCAAGGTAAACTGAACATTCTTGTGGAGGACGAGGCTCATTCTCTCACGGCTATCGTGCAGCGAGTAGAGCAAGCAATACTAGAGATCAAGAACAACGCCCTACCTCCACTAGGAGTAATCGTGATCGATTACCTTCAGTTGGTTTCAGCAAATGCAGCTAACCGCTCACTGGAGGTTGGTAGCATTTCACGGCGTTTCAAACTATTGGCAAAGTCACTTAATGTCCCCGTCATACTGGTGTCTCAGCTCAACCGTGGACTGGAAAATCGTGACGATAAGCGCCCGATACTCTCCGACCTCCGTGATTCAGGGGAGATTGAACAAGATGCCGATGCAGTGGTTTTCATCTACCGCGATGAGGTCTATCACCCAAAAAGTCGAGACCAAGGAATTGCTGAGGTCATTGTTGCCAAGAATCGTTACGGTAGCACGGGGACTTCACGACTACACTGGATTGCAGAGCGTGCCACATTCAAAGATGAGGAGAATCGTCCCGTCCACGAGAGCATGAGTCTACCCAGTAAACCAACTCCGAGAAAAAAGATCTCTTGTGATGAAGAGATCTTCCATTGATGGAGAGCTTGCCAAGTAGACCTCCGGTCTCCACAATAATTCAGGCTAGAGCACAGATCGCGCAGCCAACCACACGGCCCAAGGACTGCGTTAGAAATCTATCTTCCGATGGGATGACTAACTCTCAGATCACCGAGGCTTTGATCGATGGAAAGATCGGCCAAACCCACCTTGGGGTGCTGGAGCTGATCATGGATCAACCCCTAAAGCGTATCGATCGTGAAGATGGTGGAGTGATGCTCGCCTTTAATCCTTATTTGATCAAGAAGGCGCTCGGGCTGCACTCCAATAAACGTCTTCGAGAATTGATACACGACCTCATCAAGACAACCATCAGTATTAAGTGGAGTCGTAACGGTAACGATTACGCAACCGAGGGCAGTATTGTTAGCCGGAGGCTGGAGGCGAAAGAGCATGTCGAAATCGACGGAATAAAAGAGAAGTATGTGCGTTGGGCCATTGAGTTGAACCCTGCTTACGTTTACTTGCTACGACAAGACCTTCCTCTGTATTACGATCCATTGCTACCTATCTCGATGCAGGCCGGTATCTCCCAGGCAGTCTTGCGGTACCTCTTTGGGCAGAAGAACCAACCTAACGGTGGATGGCTCATTACTCGATTGCTGGAAAAGGTGGGTGCCGATCTTAATAACCGTCATCACAAAAAAACACTACTGAAAGATCAGGCTGTCTTCCAAAAATCTGGTTTCACTATTGAAGGCGATCGAATCATTAAAAGCGCTACAGAACAGGATTGAGCGCCATGCTGGTTTTTTTGGAAAGCAGCCCCTAACCTCAGAACAGAGCCAGCTCACACTTTATACACATTACGGACTCTTGATGATCAACCATTATGGGGCGTACTCGGCTAATAGCGGGCGTTCAAAAATATCTATGGGTGAACCTTTATTTGTTCATACAACTAACGGTTCAGATTGTGGCTTCTCGCTACTACTGATTAACACCACAACAGACTATTGGATTGTTCCCTTCGATTGATGGGAGTGCCTGTGTTTATGCGCGAGAATCACAATCTAACCTTATTCATTATACGATTTTGCCTACTTGAGGTAATCAGCCACATTGTCAATTAGAGACTTTGGTGGGATTAGCCCCTTTATGCTTTCTATTTTTTTTGTTCCATAATCTTTGACTGCTTTTTTGAAGGCTGCACGAAAGGTTCCTTCAATCGAGAATGGAGGCTCTGGATACTGATTTAGCTTATGCACCTGAATCGCTTGATACGGATAATCGCTTTCATATGCTCCTTTATCTTTGGCATCAACAGGCACAACAAAATCAACATACATCCATTCCAAATTCTTTATGCCATTTCCAGTTACTTCGAAGCATAGCAACCAATCATTCTTTTGAACCTGGGATTTCGAGACATTCAATGCATTAACTGGATCAGAAATATTAAACTCTTGCTTCGATCTTTCTTTCCCTGATTTTGCAGTCTTTAAATCTGATCCCGACCACCAACCGTTTTTCCAAGACTCCTTATACGGTGATTCATACCATTCTAAATAATGCTTTTTTGTTTTCTGTTGCCCTTCATTTCCCAGAGCTCTTTTTATTTTTCTATCTTGTTTTTCAAGACGGTCCATATGTTTCTGAGTGATGTCATAGGGACTAATCCCATCGATAAGTCTATCTATGTCAAAGTCAACGCTATTGATGAAAACGCCTATTTCTTTTTGATTCGTTCTCCCTAACGCACGGTTAGAGATGTTTGCCGAGGTAATAACACATCCACCTTCTGACCAATATACTTTTGCGTGCAAATCATCTGCAAATAGAACATTTGCACCTCTGCTAATCAGTGAACGCACAGATGAAGGACTTGTTGCTCCCGGCTCAGGGCAACAAATAATTTTTATGCCTTCAGGAGCGGGTAAAAAAGCCTCCGCATTCTTGCCGAGATAAGCGACCACTGCGATACGTCGCTGTTGCCTCTTAGCGAACACCGTTTTTATAGCTTTGTGAACGTCACTGGATGTGTAAAGTATCTTCATGCTTTTCTCGTATAACTGTACTTGGGCGGCATAGAAAACAATCGTCAATGCCGCATAAATCAACCATTCCTACTCTCTATTGCTGAAGCAACAACAGCTTATAGCTACCAGTCTCTACCGTAGTTGGTCTAAACTTTAGTGGATAGGTGCTGCCCCATACTCAAGAAACTCAAGAAACTCAAGAAACTCAAGACCAATATACACCCCCTAGCATGTTTTGTGTGTTACGAAATGTTACAGCAGATAACCAATTTATTTTTCCAACGTATACAATAGCCCAAGATGATCACATCGCATCAGATACAAATGACTGCCACTTGATCACCAGCACCCTAGAGGCCGCTCAGGTCGCATTGGGCCCTCTGGCCACGCCTACCTCATTGATCGCTCGTAGTAGCTCCAGCCACACGCCGATGACTGATTATCCCTAAGAATCTTGATGGCTGGTTTTTAATGAATAGGGCGGCACGGCAAAGTCATTTGTTAAACGCCCTTCTAGGGAG
>DUYW01000227.1 GCA_013349825.1 Gammaproteobacteria bacterium
GAGGCAGCCCCGGTTGAGGCAGCCCCGGTTGAGGCAGCCCCGGTTGAAACAGCTCCGGTTGAAGAGGTTCCAACAGAAGTGACTCCCGCTGAAGAGGCTGCGACTGAAGAGGCTGCGACTGAAGAGGCCCCGCTTGAGACCGCCCCTGCTGAAACGACTCCCACCGAAAATCAGGATGATAATAGAGAGCAAGCTCCAGCAGTGAGTGCTCTGAAGGTGGAGCCTATCGGCCCCACTTCCAGTGTTGAGGTCAATGTGGGGGCAGATGGGCAGGTTCAATTCAGTAACAGTGAGCAGTCCGACTTATCCGGTCTCACAGTTGCTGACGTTCAAAGTGGTATCAATGGCTCCGTTACGGTCAAAATCAATGATACAGAGGCGAGCGGCGATGCCCTCTATAACGCCAGCCTGGCCGATGGCACCCCGCTACCGAAGTGGATGTCGATTGATCCGACGACCGGCACCATTACGGGGCAACCCCCTGAAGGGGTAAAGAAGGTTGAGGTCCGTATCCTGGCACAGGATGCGAGTGGAAAGATGCGCGCCCTGGACGTGACGCTCGACTTTGAAGAGAAAGAGGGCGTGGGTGAGGATGAGGCTGCTACGGACGAAGAGACCCAGAGCCATGGCGGCATGTTTATTCCCCTCTCAGAGCAGATCGCCTTTGAGACCAACCATTATGACCACTATGGCAGTCAGCTGCTGGACACGCTGGAGTCGATGAGTGGATAGCGCCACAAGCTGAATCCTTTACGCTTTACCAAACTTTAACTATTTACATTTTACCAACGAGACAAGAGCAATGAAATTTGATCCTACTCCGCTCCACCCTACTTCACTCCAGACTGTGAGCTTTACACCTCGCAGCAGAAAGCAGTCGCTACGCCGCATGATACAGACCATTGCAGCAGTCAGTACGGTCACCGTATTGACCGGTTGTGCTGTCAAACCAGAAGCGATGACAGAAACCGTTGTAGCCACGGGGATTGAGCATGACCTCTCGATTCTGGAGCAGACACCACAACAAATTGAGGGAGCTGTTGACCTGAAACTGGCGATTGCACGGGCGGTCAAATATAACCGTGAACAGCGGGTCAAGGTGATGGAGGCTGCACTATCACAACGCCAACTGGAGGTAAGTCGCTACGATATGTTACCGGCAATGACGGCAAGTGCCGGTTACCAGAGGCGTGACAGTTACGCTGCCAGCGCCAGTACAACCTTTGTCAATGGTTCACCGGAGCCGCTGGCAGCCGCTCCGACCTATTCAGTGTCACAGGATAAGATACGCAACAACAGTGATGTGGCTTTCACCTGGAGTATTCTAGATTTCGGTCTCTCTTATGTGCGTGCCGGTCAACAGGCGGACCGCTATATGATTGCCCAGGAGCGTAAGCGCAAGGTAACCCACAATATTATCGAACAGGTACGCGGTGCCTACTGGCGTGCAGTCTCTGCGGATCGTCTGTTGAAACAGATCAAGCCACTGCTGGTACGGGTACAGGAGGCACTGGATGACTCACAGCAGATTGAGCAGTTGCGAATCAAATCTCCGATTGAGGCACTCACCTATCAGCGGGAACTGCTCGACAGTATACGCTCGTTGCGGAAGTTACAACGGGATATGGTGATGGCACGGATTGAGCTGGCAACGCTGATGGGGCTGCGTCCCGGTCAGCACTATACGCTGGCAGATAGTAGCCTGCAGGTGCCGGAGATTAAGGTGGAGTTGGCGAAGATGGAACAGTTGGCACTGCAGTACCGGCCGGAGTTGATGGAGAGCCGCTATCAATCGCGTATCAGCCAAGAGGAGACCAAGGCTGCACTACTGGGGATGTTGCCGGGTATCTCCCTGAATGCGGGTGTCCATTATGATGATAGTGACTATATTCTGAATAATGACTGGATCGATTATGGCAGTCAGGTGAGCTGGAATCTGTTTAATGTGTTCAAGGGGCCTGCTGCACGTAAGGTGGCAGAGGCGCAGGGTGAGCTGGCGAAGGAGCAGCGCTTGGCGTTGTCGATGGCGGTAATTTCTCAGGTGCATATTGCCAATGTCTCATTTGCCCAGTCACGCAAGGAGTATGAGGTTGCTGAACGTTATCTGGATGTGACACGCCGTATTGATGCACAGATCAAGGCGAGTAGTCAGACCCAGAGAACCGGAAAGCTGCAGATGATACGTGAAGAGCTGAATAGCGTGTTGGCAGAGTTGCGACGGGATGTGGCCTATGCCGATCTGCAAAACAGTTATGGACGAATCTTCTCTTCCATTGGACTGGACCCGCTCCCTGAACAGATTGCGAATGATAGTGTCGATGCGCTGGCTGAGGCGGTTGAGGTGCGCTTTAAGGCGTGGAGTAGCGGTGAGATTGAGAAGCTGCTCCCCTCTTCTGCTACCAAATCAGTAGCCCCGGAATCTGCTGATCAGGCGGCTGCAGAAGTTGTATCTGAGGTTGCGGTGAAGAGTGAGGCTCCAGTAGATATTGCTACTGAGGCGGAGGTTGGTATAACTGAAACAACCGACCATAAAATGGTTGCTGAGAACCACGCTTCATTGAAATGGTGGGAGATGTAGGGTGTACCGGCAAGCTGTCTGCCACACACCGGCTCTGTTGTTACCGCTATTGTTATCGTTATTAGCCCCGCCTACGCTGTGGGCAGATGAGATCCTTGAGGCGCGTGGAGTGGTCAGGGCACTCAACCGTGCAGTGATCTCCAGTGAGATTGCGGCCCGTATTACCGAGCTACCGAAGCGGGCTGGCGACTCTTTTCAAAAAGGGGAGCTGCTGGTGAAGTTTGATTGTGCCCTGTTTGAGGCGCAACAGGAGAAGGTGGCCGCTGAGCGGGATGCGGTGTCTCTTCAACTGGAGAGTAATCGGCAGTTGGAGGCACTCAATTCAATTGGCCATCTGGAGGTGGCGCTCTCCTACTCCGAGTTAAAAAAGAGTGAGGCGGAGCTGAAAATTAGCCGTTTGAATGTACAGCGCTGCACGCTTGTTGCCCCTTACAACGGGCGGGTTGTGCAGTTGGTGGTGAATGAGCACGAGAGTGTGGACCGTCATCAGGAGTTGTTAGAGATTGTGGATGAGCGCACTCTGGAG
The DNA here is from genome assembly GCA_013349825.1 of Gammaproteobacteria bacterium. Lineage (GTDB taxonomy): Bacteria > Pseudomonadota > Gammaproteobacteria > Thiopontia. Next base: position 3,105 of record DUYW01000227.1, read on the forward strand.
GCGGAAATCCTGGTGCCTGCGCTCTGGGTGCGTTGGATCAAGACGGGGCAGCCACTACAGATGACGATTGATGAGACGGCACAGGTGCTGCCGGCAGAGGTCATTCATTTCGGTGCGGTGATTGATCCGGTTAGCCAGTCTTCTACGCTACGGGTACGCTTTAGTGGAGAGGATGTTTCTCTGCTACCGGGGATGAGCGGTACGGCCCGATTCTGACTGTGTCCTCTGTGTCCCCTCTTGACCCTGGAACTCTCAGTTGACTGCAATAACCTCTGATAACCAACGCTTTGCCACTCTGCTTCAACTGGAGCAGCGGATACGTGGTGCGGAGACGCTGGTTGAGCTACGTTTTATTATTGCCAATGAGAGCCGTACGCTGGTTGAGTATGCGCAGTGTGCACTACTCTCTGCCCGTGATGATCGACCGCACCAGGTGGTGACTGTTGCCGATCTTCCAGTGGTTGATCGCACCGCCCCTTTTGTGGTCTGGGCAGAGCAGGTGGTAGAGTCGTTCTCAGAGACAGATCAGGTTCAGGTTATCTCCAGAGATGATCTGACACCTGATATACAGCAGAGAGGGTCGGAGCTGGCCCCTTCACATCTGTTGTGGGTTCCGCTCTCTTTGAGTGGTCGCGGGTTGCAGGGGGGGATGTTGTTAACCCGTACCATTCCCTGGAGTGATGCGGAGATTAGCCTGCTGGCTCATCTCGGTCACAGTTATGGTCATGCGTTGTGGGCGATTGCTCCACGTAGAACGGGGGGGTGGCTGCGACCGTGGAAGCAGGTCCGCAAGTTGTCACTACTGCTTGCTGTGGTCTTTGTGGGGCTACTTTTTCTGCCGCTACGGTTGAGTGTATTGGCTCCTGCTGAGGTAGTTCCACTACAGCCGGCCATTATGACGGCACCACTTCAGGGGGTGGTGAAACAGATTGAGGTACTGCCCAATGATCGTGTGAAGCGTGGTGATCTGCTGCTGCTGTTTGAAGAGACTGAGCTAAAGAGCCGTCTGGAGGTGGCACAACGTGCGCTGGAGGTGGCCACTGCAGAGTTACATAAAACCCGGCAATCAGCCTTTGTGGATAGCCGCGCCAAGGGAGATATCAGCGGTCTGGAGGCACAGCTGGACCTGCACCGTGCAGAACGGGATTTTGCCCGTGCCCAATTTAACAAGGTGCAACTGTTTGCGGACCGTGCCGGTGTTGTGGTGCTGAATGATCCGCAATCCTGGCTGGGGCGACCGGTTGCGGTGGGTGAACGTATTTTGAGTATTGCCGATCCACTGCAGGTTGAGTTGGTGATCCATCTACCTGTCGCTGATGCAGTGGTACTACGCACAGGCTCTGCGGTTACCCTGTTTCTGGATATGGACCCCCTGAATGCGCTGGAGGCGGAGGTGGTACGTGCCGATTATGAACCGAAAATAACTGCTGAGGGGGGGCTTGCCTATCGGGTGACTGCCCGTTTCAGTGAGCGTACGGCTCCCCCTCCCCGGATCGGTTTACGGGGAACGGCCAAGGTGTATGGTGCACCGGTAACGCTGTTTTACTATCTGTTGCGCCGCCCGATTACGGTTTTCAGACAGTGGATCGGGGTTTGATGGATGCAGCAGGCGACCACGCTATTACCGGATCTACGCGAGGATCTTCAACTGCTGAAAGGGTCTGCTCAGGAGGATGGCTCTCCCGGCTGGCTACTCTATGATCCACTGCGTAACCGCTACTTCTCGATTGATCTGCTCACCTTCCGACTGCTGAAGCTGTGGAGAGGAGAGGAGTCGGTGACGGCAGCTGCGGAGCGTATTTCGGCAACCGGGGTAGTGGTGGATGAACAGAAGCTATCCACCCTGATCCATTTTCTCAGTGGTAACGGACTGACCCGGTCGAATGGCGCAAAGAGTACGGAGCAATTCAAACGACAGTATCAGAAGCAGCATCTGCATTGGCTACAGTGGCTGATTCACCACTATCTGTTTATCCGTATCCCGCTGCTTCGCCCAGACCCTTGGCTAGAGAGAATTTTGCCCTGGTGTGCGGTGTTGGCAGGTCGCAGGGTGCAGCGTACGGTTCAGCTGTTGGGGGTGATCGGTATCCTCTTGGTGTTGCGTCAATGGGAGACCTTTACGACCACCTTTCTCCATTTCTTCAGCTGGGAGGGGATTGTGTTGTACGGGGTGGCACTATTTTTTGTCAAGGCGATGCATGAAATGGCCCATGCGTTAACGGCCAAGCAGCTCGGCTGCCGGGTAACGTCAATGGGGGTCGCCCTTCTGGTGCTGTTTCCTGTGCTCTACACCGACACCACGGATGCCTGGCGTCTGCACCATCGTCGTGAGCGACTTGCGATTGTGTTAGCAGGGATCAGGATGGAGCTTCATCTTGCGCTGCTGGCGACTTTTCTCTGGAGTTTTCTGGCCGATGGTCCGCTACGTAGTGCTGCGTTCTTTATCGCCACCACCAGTTGGCTGACCTCACTGGCGATCAACCTCAGCCCTTTTATGCGATTTGACGGCTACTATGCACTGGCAGACTGGTTGGGGGCAGCCAATCTGCAACCGCGCGCCTTTGCGCTGGGGCGTTGGCGCTTACGTGAAGCACTGTTCGGATTGAATGAGCCGCCACCGGAGCAACTCTCCCGTAGTCGTGAGCATATCTTTATTCTTTATGGCTGGGCGACCTGGATCTATCGCCTGATGCTGTTTCTCGGTATTGCACTGCTGATTTACTACTTTGCCTTTAAGTTGTTGGGGATTGCGCTATTTGCAGTGGAGATTATCTGGTTTGTTCTGCTGCCGGTCCACAATGAGGTGAGTCAGTGGTGGCAGCGGCGGGAACAGTTACGCTGGAACCGCCATACTCTCACTACGCTCCTGCTGTTCGCTACCCTGCTATTCTCTGCGCTGATCCC
>DUYW01000143.1 GCA_013349825.1 Gammaproteobacteria bacterium
AGAGCCAGAGCCAGAGCCAGAGCCAGAGCCAGAGCCAGAGCCAGAGCCAGAGCCAGAAACAGAGCCAGAGCCAGAGCCAGAAACAGATCTAAGGCAAAACCAAAACCAGTCAACAACAGAGCATCAGCCGGGGGAAGATGTGGCGGCTGTAGATGTATTTGTGGAGGCGATCTATGAAGGTGCAACACTCCATAACCGGAAACCAGCGTATCCACTCAAGGCGAGGCGTAAGAAAATAGAGGGCGTGGTGCGCCTACAGGTGGAGGTCTCCGTATTGGGACTCCCTGTAGAGGTTGAAGTGCTGCACTCTTCAGGCTTCAGGATACTGGACCGTCAAGCAAAACGGGCAGTATCCGGGTGGAAATTTCATCCAGCAACTCGCGCTGGATATCCAGTTATCAGCACCATAGAGATCCCAATCCGTTTTGCCTTGGTGCAGAAAAGGCTGGGCAAATGAACAATTTTGACCTTCGAGTAAGCCGAATCAGAGCACTCCCTATTGCTCTACTGATCAACTCTGCGTCAGCCAGAGCGCTTACAGCTGACATTAATTATGGGTGATGCAATAAATTACTTGGGTCACTGTTACAACTTCGATGATTGCTGGAGATTACAGCCATGTTAGAGAGCTCGTTGTGGACACACTGGTGGGGAGGGTCCGATCTGGTGATTCGAACCGTATTCATTGTTTTGGTGGGGCTATCGATACTGGGCTGGAGCGTTATCAGCTATAAATTGGTGCAGTACTACGGGCTGCTCAAAGCAGAGCTTAAATTACGTAGACAGTTGCGTGGCCCGGTTGAAAGAGTTGATTTAGCGGCTACTCAGTGGGTGCAGGGTGGCGTAACGGCAGATTTCTGGAATCGGGTCGTGAGAGAGAGAGGACATCAAGTGAGGTTTGATAAACCCGGCCTACTGGATCGACAGGCAGAGCAGTTTCTCGAAGATCAGCGAATTGAATTGGAGAATGGACTCATCCTGTTAGCAATTATTGGTAATAGCGCCCCATTTATTGGTCTGTTGGGGACTGTATGGGGAATTATGCATGCACTGCAATCTCTGGGGGGGAGTAGTCAATTGACGATGGGAATGGTCGCGGGACCCGTGTCAGAGGCTCTGGTTGCTACGGCTGTAGGACTCTTTGCCGCAATTCCAGCAGCGGCAGCCTATAACCTTCTGGTTCGTTGGCTGAGACGTATCAGTAGTGTGATGGCCAGTAATTTACGAGAAATGAGAGGACTGTTACTGATTAAAGAGGAGACGAACCATGTCAATTCATAGCAATGGTGGTAACCATGAACACCCACTTTCAGAAATTAATGTTACCCCACTGGTGGATGTGATGCTGGTGCTGCTGGTGATTTTTATCATTGTAGCTCCAGTCTTTTCACAGGCTATCCGGGTCGATCTTCCGGTTGCCTCTGCAGAGAGTAGCGGTGATCCGGTGGTGGTAGATCTGACTCTGGATCAACAGGGGGCGCTATATCTGAATAGTGAGTTACTGCAACGTGAACAGTTAGCTCCCCAGCTACAGCAGAAAATTGCTGAGGATCAGGCGCTGGTGGTACGTATCTCTGCAGATGGTGCAGCTAATTATCAATCAGTCGCAGAGCTGCTCTCCCTGGTTCAGGCGTCAGGCGTGAGTCGCATCGCATTTGCCACCCAGTCAATCCAATAATTCTTTAACCCTTATCTCTTTTTAACCCTTACATTTTTAATGATTTAACAAAACAGAAGGAAAAATGAAATGAAAAAAAGTTCAATCAGTTTGGCGATACTCTTCGCAATTCATGGACAAATTGCAGCAGCAGATGGTCGAGTAATGGCTGAAATACTGGTAGAAGGTTCTGTACTGACCGCCTCCAGCAAGGCGATGGCAGGAGGCCCGCTGGATGCAGAAGAGCTATCCGGCCTGGGTGCAACAGCAGATGGTGGAGAACTGATGAGTAATATTAGTGGTATTTCTGTGCGCAGGATCGGAGGCCACGGCTTTGATCCTGTGGTTCGCGGGCAGCAGCAGAACCGCCTCAATATCGTGCTGGATGGAGCCTTTGTCCATGCTGGTTGCCCCAACCGAATGGACCCACCGAGCTCTTATGCAGCGCTGGAGACTTATGACAAGGTGACGATTATCAAAGGTGGTCAGAGTGTTGAGCACGGTGCCGGTGCGCCAGGTGCCACCGTGCTATTTGACCGCACTACACAACCACTGGCTGCGGGAGAGTCACAGGGTAAAGCAGGTGCCACCTACAAGGATAATGGTGGATTCAAGAAGGTCTATGCGGATGGCACCATCGGTTTCGAGCAGGGATATCTGAGGCTCGGGGCTTCAATGGCAGAGGCTGATAACTATGAAGATGGTCGTGGTGTTGAGGTTCGTTCCGGCTTTAAAAGTAAAAATGGCAGCGTGATTGTCGGGTTCACAACAGATAACGCTCAAACCCTGGAGTTGGGGTATGAACAGAATCGTGAAGATGATGTGCTGTTTGAAGGGTTGGGAATGGATACCGTAACCACAGAGAATGGTGCGCTCCGTATGAAATATCATCGTGTTGAGGGAATGGATGTAGAGCTATACAGTTCTGAGGTCGACCATGATATGGATAATTATACCTTGCGCACAAATAACGGCATGAAGATGCGCCATTTGACCAATTCGGATACGGTGGGTGGAAAGCTGAGTCAGCAGTTTAAAGTGGGGGCGAGTGATTGGAGTGTGGGGGTAGACCTTAAAAAACAGAACCGTGATTCTCTACTGAGTGCGGGTATGGCAGGACAGGCATCTGCAGCAACACTGTTTAGTTATGGTTGGCCGGATGCTCATGTTGATCAAGTCGGACTTTTTGCCGAAGCAGAGCGCCCACTGAATCAACAAGATGCTCTGGCCTACGGGGTCCGTCTTGACCGCATTGATCCCTCTGCAGACAAGGCCTCACTTTCTGTTACACACAGTATGGGGGGAGCAGCGACAGCTTCAGCGAATGATGCCTATACAGCAATCAATCTTAATACTGCAGAGGCAGCCGATACGGAGACCAACCTGAGTGGTTTTGCCCGTTTCAGCCGGGCTGTTGATGCAGATAGTGAACTTTTTGTTGCCTTAAGCCGAAGTGTCCGCACAGCCGATGCAACTGAGCGTTATATCAACAATCGTAAGGCAAATGCAGGTGTAAATACTGCAGCATGGAGCTGGGTAGGTAACCCTGCGCTAGACCCTGAAAAACATCATCAGCTGGAAATTGGTGGAGAGGGTGTTGTGAATGGAGTCAACTGGAATAGCAGTCTCTACTACAACAACGTCAGTGACTATATTTTGAAATATAAATCCGCTACCACTACGGCTTACAAAAATATCGATGCTAACTTGTGGGGCTATGAGTTGGGGGCTGGTCGTGCGTTGTCGTCAGATCTAACAATCTCTGCAGATCTCGCTTTTGTCCATGCCACAAACGATACAGAATCCAAGGCAATAGGGCAGATTGCACCACTGAATGGCTCCATCTCACTGGATTATGTCATGAGTGAGTGGGACTTGGGGGCGCGACTCCGTTTTGCGGCTGAGCAGGACCGTATAGACAGTGATGTGGATGCAGGGGTTACATCCGGTTACGGTGTGGTTGACCTCTATGCAACGCGGCTGCTGCAGAGTGACACAGAATTGAAGTTTGGTGTAGATAATCTGTTTGACAAGGATTATGCAGACCACCTCAATGCAGAGTCTGTACTGGATGGTACTTCAGTGCAGGTCAATGAGCCAGGTCGCAGTCTCTGGGTGAAGGCGAATTTCCGTTTCTAAGTAGCTCACCTGATACATAATATCCAGAGAAGGGGATTGTGCAGCTTGTGGGCAGTGCTATCCTCTTTGATGGGTACAATGACGGGTATAATAGGGAGGTTTGTTTAACTTAGAGTCTCCTTAACCATGATCCGTATTTCAGAGCTTTCGCTTCGGCGAGGGCAGCGTCTTCTCTTTTCAGAGAGCAGTCTATCCATACACCCTGGTCAGAAAATTGGGGTGACCGGAGGCAATGGCACTGGAAAATCGAGTCTGTTTGCCCTGATACTGGGTGAGATGGCGATTGATGAGGGGGGGTGTGCGCTTCCCGATAGCTGGACTATTGCTCATGTGGCACAGGAGACTCCATCGCTCGATTGTAGTGCAATTGATCTGGTGATGGATGGTGATCGTGAGTTGCGTCGTCTTCAACTACAGTTAGAGGAGGCGCAGCAGAGCGAGGATGGGGTGAAGCAGGGGTTGCTCTATTCAGAGATAGAGTCCATTGACGGTTTCAATGCAGGTAACCGCGCAGCGCGTTTGATGCAGGGGTTAGGCTTCTCGGTTGAGCAGGAGACACTGCCGGTCAAGACCTTTTCCGGTGGTTGGCGTATGCGCCTCAATCTGGCACAGGCACTGATGTCACGTTCAGACTTGCTGCTATTGGATGAACCCACCAACCATCTCGATCTGGATGCGGTCTTCTGGTTGGAAGAGTGGCTCAAACAGTATCAGGGTACTCTGCTGTTGATCTCTCATGACCGTGATGTACTGGACCGCGTAGTGGACGGCATTATCCATATCGAACAGCAACAGATGGTGTTGACCACGGGAAACTACAGCGCCTTTGAGCGTATTCGTGCGGAGCGGTTGGCACAGCAGCAGTCCGCTTATGAGCGACAGCAGCGTGAAAAGGTCCATATGCACCGTTTTGTAGAGCGTTTTCGGGCAAAGGCAACCAAGGCAAAACAGGTACAGAGCCGAATCAAGGCGCTGGAACGGATGGAGGCGATTGCCCCCGCACATGTCGATTCCCCTTTTCACTTCAGTTTTCACTCTCCGGATAAAAACCCGCACCCACTGTTGATACTGGATGAAACGGCTACGGGCTATGGTGAGCAGAGGGTGCTGGAGGGGATATCTCTGACGCTCAATCCTGGTGACCGTCTGGCGCTGCTGGGGCGTAATGGTGCGGGTAAATCGACATTGATGAAACTACTGGCGGCAACACAGCCGGTTACAGCAGGGAGTCGAACCGAGGCACAGGCGCTCAAGATCGGCTATTTTGCACAACACCAGTTAGAGCTGTTGGATCTGCAGGCTTCACCACTGCTGCACCTGCAACGCAATGATTCCAAAGCAACAGAACAGTCGCTGCGAGATTTTTTGGGCGGCTTTGATTTTCATGGAGACCGAGTCTTTGAGCCGGTTGCCCCCTTTTCTGGTGGGGAGAAGGCGCGTCTGGTGTTGGCCTTGATTATCTATCAATCGCCCAATCTTCTGCTGCTGGATGAGCCAACCAACCATCTAGATCTGGAGATGCGCCATGCACTGGCCGTAGCTTTGCAATCCTTTGAGGGGGCGCTGGTGGTGGTCTCTCATGATCGCTATCTGCTGGAGGGGGTGGCAGACCAGTTTTTGCTGGTGGCAAATGGTGAGGCAACCCCTTTTACAGGGGATCTGAACGATTATGCACAGTGGTTACGTAACGGAGAGACGCAGCCGCTGTCTGCCACAAACACAAAAGAGAGTGCTGCACTTAGCCGTAAAGAGCTGCGCCGCCTGGAGGCGGAGCAGCGAAAAAAGCGAGCACCGCTCAAGCGAAAAGTTGATCAGCTTGAAGAGGCGGTTGGAAAGGTGGAGTCACAGTTGGCGGAGATTGAGCAAAAACTCTCTGATGCATCAATCTACCAAGAGACGCGTAAAACAGAGTTGACGGAAACACTAAAGCAGAAAGGAGAGCTGGATCGGCAGTTGGAGAGTGATGAAGAGTTGTTGTTAGATCTTTACCAACAACTCGAAGAGAGTGAGTAAATCAGTGAGTGCGTATTCAGGGGTTCCTTAATAGCCTCTGTTAACGCTGGAGCAATTGCGCGTCTATTCGCCGCGTCCCGCAGCTAGAGGTTCACTTCAAGCCATGGAAGGAGCTACGGGAGCGGGTGGTTTGATAGCT
>DUYW01000153.1 GCA_013349825.1 Gammaproteobacteria bacterium
ATGGTTATCCGAGAATAGAAGTCGTAGCGAGGGGAAGCTGATTTGAGACAGATTTTGTCATCATTTGAGGCGAATAGTTCCACTATTTAACGAAAAGGATGAGGAAATATGGACAAATTCAGCTTTTCCGCAGTAGGCTCTCTATTCTCGGACAGCCACCTAGGTGGCTGCCAACGCATCAATGTCACCAATCGATGAAAATAGTTTGGCTTCCACTATTTCATTGAGAACGGAATCCCGAGGTAATCGGATAGCGCCTGTCACGTCCAAAGGCACGGATGGTAATTCTTACTCCGGGGGGGGCCTGACGCCGTTTGTACTCATTACCATCCACCATACGCGCAACCCGCTGTACCACGGCCTCTTCAAACCCTGCGGCAACAATCTCCTCAACACACTGTTGCTGCTCAATGTAGCGCTCTAAAATGGGGTCAAGAATTTCATAGGGTGGCAGTGAATCTGAATCTTTCTGCTCAGGTGCCAACTCGGCTGAGGGGGGACGATCAATGGCCCGTCGCGGTATCACCTCTGCTTCTCCCGCCTCCACTGCGGCACGATTTCTCCACTCTGACAGCCGATAGACCAACAGCTTCGAGAGGTCTTTAAGGGGGGCAAAACCACCGGCCATATCCCCATAAAGGGTTGCATAACCGACCGACATCTCACTCTTGTTTCCGGTGGTCAGCAGCATGCGATTCTTTTTGTTGGCAATCGCCATCAAGATTACCCCCCGACAACGGGCCTGAATATTCTCCTCTGTACTGTCCACGGCTGTTCCTGCAAACTCATCCGTCAATGTTTCGAGAAAGGCATCAAAGCTCTGTTTAATCGGAATCACACGAAACTCTACTCCCAGACGCTCTGCCTCCTGACGCGCGTCCTCCACACTCATCTGTGCAGTATAGAGTGATGGCATCGACACCCCCTCTACCCTGCTTGCACCAAGCGCATCCACCGCAATCGCCAGAGTGAGCGCTGAGTCGATACCACCCGAAAGCCCCAGAATGACTCCAGGGAAACCATTTTTATCAACATAATCACGGGTCGCCAACACCAACGCCTGATAGATCTCGGCCTCAACTTCAGCTTCGACTTTAACTTCACTCTTATCCTCTGCGGCTATAGTTGCTACTGAGGCTGTAGTTACTTCTGACGATGAATGGTGGTCATAAAAATAGAGGCCCTCCTCAAAATAACGACCCTGTAGCCTACTCTCTCCATCGGCCCCTATCACAAAGGAGCCACCATCAAAAATCAGCTCATCCTGCCCTCCGACCTGATTAACGTAGACCACCGGTAGACCACACTCTGCCACCCGCTGCCGGATCGTCGCTTCACGCTCTCCACGCTTACCTGCATGGTAGGGTGAGGCATTGAGATTGAGTATTACGGTTGCGCCCATCGCCTTGGCCTGTGCCATCACGGGGGGGTGCCACAAATCTTCACAAATGGTTAGTGCAAACCGCTCAGCCCCCAGAATAAAGAGCTGAGGTTGGTAACCCGGCATAAAGTAACGCTTCTCATCAAACACCCCATAATTGGGAAGCTCTTGTTTGTGGTAACTCAGCACAAGCTCACCCCCCTGAAGCAGAGATGCGGCATTATAGAGTCTTCCATGGTCGTCAACCTGAGGGTGTCCCACGACCAGGCTGATCTGTGAAGAGGCTTGCGCCAACTGTTGTAATGCCTCATCCACCTGCCCCAGAAAACCGGGTCGAAGCAGCAGATCTTCAGGAGGATAACCGGTCAGCGAGAGTTCAGGAAAGAGGATCAGGTCTGCCTGACTTGCTTCTGCCTGGCGGGCAAACGCCACCATCTTCTCCAAATTCTCCTGGAGAGCCCCTACGTGGGGATTAATCTGGGCAAGGGCTATTCGACACATAACATAAGCTTATTATAGACTTAAAACAGCAGAAGGCAGACAGTATAGCGGTGAAGTCGTACAGTTTCGAGCCTCAGCCGTATCTTCAACAAACCTCTACAAATTCTGAATACTGTGAACCATTCGCACCAAATCCATTGGTTTTGCAAAGATCTCATCTGCCCCCAAATCAGAGGCAATCTCCAGAAAATCCCTAGAGGCCGAGATTGCAAAAATAGGCAACGTTGAAAACTGACCTCTCACCTCTGTAATGGTCTCTAACCCCTCTTTTCCATCCATTAACAGGTCCGTAATCAGAAGATCCGCCTCCTCGGCAACCAGTGTCTCCAGCACATGGAGACCATTTTCAAGCTCAATAACCTCTGAGGCGTGCGGTCTGAGAGTCGTCGTGAGTAGTAAACGAACGCTCTCATCATCATCCACAATCAATATCTTCGGTCTATCCATTATTACTGTTGATTACACTGAGTTATAAATTAAGAATAACAGTAACATATCAGCGATGCTATTCAATAGCTGAAAGCAGATGTTTGCATTACCGTAACAGCAGTTTACTCTCACCCTGTTGCATACCCTGCTCTACAATACGCCATACTCTTGATCGGTCATAAATATTTCCTCTGCATTTTCCGGTCCCCCTTTTTTCTAATGTAACAATGCGAGAACTGGCCCCTATTTTTCCCGCTGGCCCCTATTTTTCCGAGAACTTTTATCGTGATCTTAAACATTAATTTTATGCATGGAAGTTAGACCCTGCAAACTCTCCGCAAACTTGCGCTGAAACTGCGTAGGGCTAATGAGTAAGTGACCCTGCAAATTTGTGGACTAACCTCTCCTCAAGCTGCCATTTTTCCTTCAGCCAAAGATTGGTACTCATCAGCACCATAAAGATCAAAACCAGCAGGAAGAATAAATTGAGCTTTACAGAGAAGCTGGAACTGTAACGGCGCATCAGAGTTAACTCGCTCCACTTCGAGCTGAATTGACTCTCTCTTCAGAACCTCCCGAAACCCCTGATTAAGATAGCGAGGACAGTACCCAACCCGCTGAGGCTCCGCAGTTTCTAGTAACAGAGCAAAGCTGTCAGATGCATTTCCATCCTCCACTGTTAGCTGCAAATGCTCCACTGTTAGCTGCAAATGCTCCCCGGAAACAAGATTACTAACTGCCTCCCGTTCTTCCTCATTTAGATAACGAAGCCCGTGACTGAAAAAATAAAGCTCCACTTCCCCTCGTTCATTTGGCTCTACTTCAGGAAACAGACAAAGCTTATCTGTACCTCGCACGCCACCAGAACGAGCTAACAGCTCCATCTCATGAGCCTCCGAACCAATCCCCATCCATTCTAGATAATCAGGATATTCCGGGCGCGAAGAATCGAGTAGACGATTGGAAAACAAAGGGAAAAGTTCATCAGAATAATAGACACTTTTTTTGTCTATCATTCTTCCTAAATACTCAAAGCTTGGGGATGCTTGCGCCCCTTGAGTATAGGAGAACTGATAACCGCCTCCATCACGGGTAAGACGACCAACAGTATGCCAAAACCTTGTATCTGGGGCTTGCCATGCGATAAAGAGCGATTTCATCGTGCTACTCCTCCAGCAATCGTTGTCGGTTACAAATCAATAGCTCTAGCGCAAACTGCCGAGCCAATATAGATGCCTCACTCGGTGGAAGCCTGTCAAAGAGATCTTGACAGCTATTCTCTGTTATTTGCCGCAATTGATCCAGCCATATTTGGCCAATTTCCGGCTCATACGCTATCGCTTTCTGAAATAGCTCCAAGGTTAGCATTGGCTTTTTACTTCTATTGGTCTCAAAAATAGCAGAGCGCGCACGCTTAATATAATTGGAAATCTGCCGCCCTTGATCTTTTGATGTGAGCCGATCATGCCGAGTTTCATCCGTCTCATTTTGCCCCATAGAGGCTGCATGATCATAAGTGGGAGCCAGATAGAGCAACTCATGTGTGCGAATAATCCCCCAATTTTCATGATGACGGTCTTGGTTTGAAATCCACACATCAAGCAATAAGTATCCAAGAAATAGATGGAACGCCGTCTTGATCGCTGGATTCGGGGGAGACCAGCCGGGAGGAAAACCTATTGTTTGGCTACGCAGTAGCGCAACAATCCTCTTTAAAGTATGGTCAGATACACGCCCGTCCTTCTGTTTAGGGTAGTCTTTATGAACAGCAGCAAGCAGTTCATTACCGTGAACCAGACGACCTCCTTCAGGAACCATTTGAGGAGAGAGCACACCTTTTCTACCTTTCCAAGAGGCAAAATTATACTCCGCATGGGGCAGTCCAAGTAGTCCTGCCAACTCTGCAGCAATCTTTTCTGCCCAGTTTTCACCTGTACCAGGACGACCAATTTTGAACAGATACTCTTGATTATCTATGTGAAACCAATATTTTTCCTTAGTACCGAGCTGCTCTGGAAAATCTGGTGCGTCACTAATAACCAAATCATAACAAATAAAAACATTTTTCATGATACAACTACCTGACTATTAATTATTAATCACCATTGGCATAATCCAACCGTGAAGCCGGACAAGCTGAGAATTTTATTATTATGCAGCAATGTTAGAACTGGTACCTTTTTTGTTTTGAAGGTGTACGAATAATTCCTCCTTAGGGACTTTAACCCGTTAGATTAAACGCCGGTGACGGCATACGGTCAGGTCTAGAAAAGTAGCCTTTTTTCGGATAAGCTATCCTGTATGTCACGACCCGTAAGAATAGAATTCGAAGGTGCTCTGTACCACGTCAAGAACAAGAGGGATGAAAAACTGTATGGCTACAATTCTAGACCTGACCCTTTTGTGTTCTCTCTTTTGTGTTCTTTTGTGTGTTCTTTTGTGTTTTTCTTTTGTGTTTTCTTGTTACCGGTCTCTGCCTTGAAAAGGTGGAAGCCAACCGTCAATCGAGCTGCTGCATAAGGGCCTTTAGTTGCTGCTAAAGGTGGGTCTCAGTTTACCCGTTTTTTTCTCAATTTTGCCACAAGCCACCCCATTTCGCCGGTCCGGTTACGGCGGGCGTTAGGCTACAAAAAACAGCACATTATCAATGTATGTTGCATTGTGCGCATCGTGCGCTATAATTGATCGCATGATCAAATCATTCAAGCATAAAGGCATTCAGAAATTTTTTGAAACTGGCGTCACTTCAGGGATAAATTCAGCGCATAAAAGCAAAATTAAAATGAGGTTAGTAGCTTTAGATACTGCAATATGCATAGATGATATGGATTTACCAGGCTTTCGTCTCCATCCGCTAAAAGGCAATAGAGAGGGAAGGTGGTCAATTGATGTGAACAAAAATTGGCGCATCACATTTGAGTTTACAGATGGAGATGCATACATTGTAGATTATGAGGACTATCATTAATGAATATGCATAACCCACCACATCCTGGTGAATTTATCCGAGAGATATATCTTGATCCGCTTGGAATCAGTTACAGGGCAGTAGCTTTAAAGCTAAATGTATCCCCTTCAACATTCAACCGTATAATTCAAGGGCGTAGTAATATAAGTTCGGGGATGGCTTTACGGTTATCAAAAACACTTGGAAGAACTCCTGAAAGCTGGCTTTCCATGCAAAGCAACTATAACCTTTATATGGCCAAGCAGCATATTAATCTTGATGAAGTTCAAGAGCTGGCAATGGCCTAACGAATAAGGTTAGATTGTGTGAGTGACGAGGAACGAGGAGAGAGCCACAATCTGAACCGTTTGTTGTACAAGCCCAGTTCTGTATGAGAACAAGAATGGGGGCAAACAAGAATGGGATCAGGTCTAGAAAAGCAGCCTTTTTTTCGGATAAGCTATCCTGTATGTCACGACCCGTAAGAATAGAATTCGAAGGTGCTCTGTACCACGTCAAGAGCAAGAGGGATGAAAAACTGTATGAC
>DUYW01000193.1 GCA_013349825.1 Gammaproteobacteria bacterium
GGTTTGGATTTGGGTTTGGATTTGGGTTTGGATTTAGCTTTGGATTGAGTGCTCGCTGAACTTTTTGCCTTTCCTGCAGGCTTATTTTTTTTGGACTGCGCCTGTTTGTTTCGCCCACCTCTCGTTTGAGCTGCACCTCCTCGACCCTTTTTTCCTTTACCTGCATCCTCTCCATTCTGTCTCTTTCGGTTACGTCCCCCCTTACCAGCCCCGCTTTTTCTTTTACGCTGGTTATCCTCTGCCGCCTCCGCCAATAGAAAGTCAATCTTGCGCTCATCCAGATCCACACGTGCCACCTGCACCTCAACCGTATCACCCAGCCTGAACTGATGCCCTGCCTGTTCTCCGGTTAGTTGGTGGCGCACAGGATCAAAATGGTAGTAGTCGTTCTGCAAAGCGGTAATATGAATCAAGCCATCAACAAAAACCTGATCCAACGTGACGAACAGACCAAACCCGGTCACACCGCTCACTACACCTGTGAACTGTTCACCAACATGATCCATCATATATTCACACTTCAACCAATCGGTTGCATCCCTTGTAGCATCATCGGCCCGTCGTTCTGTGATCGAACACTGTTCTCCATGACGCCCCATCGCCTCCTTGTCATACTGATAATCTGCAGCTGAATCATTCTCCAACAGATGGCCGATTGCACGATGTACCAGTAGGTCCGGGTAACGTCGAATCGGCGAAGTAAAATGTGCATAGTGGTCATGAGCCAGACCAAAATGGCCCACCTTCTCATCAGGAGAGTAGACTGCACGGTTGAGGCTGCGTAGCAGTACTGTCTGAATCAAATTAAACTCCGGCCGATTTCGTGCAAGCCCCAAGACCTGTGCATAATCTCCCGGTTGCGGGGCATCACCACCAGCCAGGGTCAAGCCGAATTCACGCAAGAACAGCCGCACCTCATCCAAGCGGTCTGCTGAGGGGCGTTCATGGGTACGATAGAGTGCAGGAATTTTGTTACGTTTAAGGAAGCGAGCGGCACACACATTGGCTGCGATCATGAACTCCTCAATCATGCGGTGCGCATCATTGCGTACAGTCGGCACAATTCGTTCAATCTTCTTGCCTTCACCAAATAGAATGCGCGTCTCAACCGTATCGAAATCGATTGCACCACGGGTTGAACGTGCTTGGTGCAATACCTGATAAAGGTTATTCAACTCTTCAAGCTGTGGTAAATAACGTTGATACTGCTCATCAAGCCCCTCAAAATCACCTGCCAAGGCTGCAGCCACATCATCGTAGATCATCCGTGCTGCAGAGTACATTACTCCCCGGTGAAAACGGGAACGGGTCACCTTACCCGTCTCATCGATCTGCATCTCACACACCATACAGAGACGATCTACCTGAGGGTTCAGAGAGCAGAGTCCATTCGAGAGTGATTCCGGTAACATCGGTACTACATGGCCGGGAAAATAGACCGAGTTACCCCGCAGTACAGCCTCAATATCCAGCGGACTCTCAG
Organism: Gammaproteobacteria bacterium; assembly: GCA_013349825.1. GTDB lineage: Bacteria > Pseudomonadota > Gammaproteobacteria > Thiopontia. The sequence continues at coordinate 1,484 of DUYW01000193.1, forward strand.
GCACCACATAGTGGGATACATCTGCAATCGCCACCAACAGTCGCCACCCTTTGGTAGTGCGGCTGCAGTAGACCGCATCATCGAAGTCACGCGCATCCGACCCATCAATCGTTACTAACGGAAGCGTGCGAAAATCTTTTCTGCCTTCAATCGACGATTGCGGCACAGAAGGTGGAATTGCTGCCGCTTCTCTCTCTACTGCATCCGGCCAAACATGGGGGATTTCAAAACTGCGAATCGCAATATCAATCTCCATCCCCGGAGCCATATGGTCCCCCAATACCTCAATCACCTGACCAATCGGTGCACTGTGTTTGGAGGGTTGATCAATCAGCTCCACCAGTACAATCTGATCATGTTTGGCATTGGCCGCAAATTCCGCTGGCACCAGAATATCGTGGTTAATATTCTTATTACTGGGGACTACAACACCCACCCCCCGCTCCAGAAAATAGCGCCCCACAACCTGCCGTGTCCCTCTCTCCAGTACTTTGACCAGTTGCCCCTCTCTCTTACCTCTACGGTTAACCCCAACTATAGAGACCAATACACGGTCTCCATGCATCAATGAACGCATCTGCTTGGCATGCAAAAAGAGGTCTTCCCCCCCCTCATCCGGAATTACAAAACCAAACCCATCTGGATGCCCTTGCACCCGTCCCCGAACCAGATCCATTCGCTCAATCAATCCATAACCACCCCGGCGGTTACGCGCAATTTGTCCATCACGTGACATCGCAATCAACCGACGCCGTAAGCCTTCTCTGCGTGACTCATCCTCATACTCAAAATAGTCGATCAAGCTACGTATCGACAGTGGCTCAGTACTCTGTTCCAACACCTGAAGAATTTCACTTCGTTCAGCCACGGGGGTCTCATAGACCTTATTACTCTCGTTATTCAATGAATTTTTCTCTTGTTTATTGACATTAATACGACTGATCGGTAAAGTGCGCGCTCGTTTTCCGAAACGAGGAAAACCCCTCACCTAGCCTGGGTGGCGGAATTGGTAGACGCGCTAGCTTCAGGTGCTAGTGATCGAAAGGTCGTGGAGGTTCAAGTCCTCTCCCAGGCACCATACATTACTCCCTTACAAACACACTGTAAACAACTGTTTTAGAATATCTTTCTGAAACATAGAGAAAACGTGTGCAAATGGAATCCTCTCCGATCATCCTCTCCGTTTTTCTGAACATAGAATAACCAAAATGGCCTCACCAGAATACCTGTTTAGGTAAACCGGTAAGACCTTGTGTATTGTCGAATGAGGAGTAATGAGGGACGGAAGTGCGACCAGAGCCGCCTCTGATATGCCCGTAAAAACTGAGAGTATTTTTGAATTATGTTGACACCTGTGCCATAAAATGTCTTATTGACCGTTTCTTGATATCCAATTAAGTTGCAACACTCCATTAATGGTTTATTATATTAATTAACTATGAAACTACTTATTATCTGGTCTATTTCGGCTTTTCTATTTGTGAGTACTTGCGGTGCAAGCAGCACAGATGAGCATGGCAATAACGAAAGCTTTATTGAGATACTGACCGATGCTGAAAGAGCTTGGGTTGAAAAAGGGGAGCCTCTAACGTATGTCTACGACCCGGACTGGCCTCCTTTCGAATGGAAAGATGAAAACGACAATCATACTGGCATTATTGCTGACCTACTTGAGCTACTGCTAGAAAAAACTGGCCTTAATCTAATTCCTAGCCACACCAATACCTGGTCTGAATCAGTTGCCCTAGTACGTGAAGGCAAAGCCGACATGTTCAGTGCAGTTACAGTGACTGAAGAGCGAAAGCAGTTTTTGGACTTTACGGCTAAAGACATCTACACATACCCAGCTGTTCTAGTGACGCAATTCGATGATTATGAGGTATATCTTGATCTGGAAAAAGATGCTCTCCTTAAAACCATCGCAGTTGTCAAAGATAGTGGTTTAGGACAATACATCAAAGAGAGCTTTCCAAAAAATACCTACGTCGAGGTGCCTTCTACAAAACGGGGCTTTGCCGCTGTAGTGGATGGTGACGCTGACCTGTTCGCCATCAATGCAGTTACTGCCAGGTATTTCATTGAGAAGAAATACCAAAGTGAAATTAAAATTGCGACAAAACTGGATTTCACCTACAGCTTGAAAGTTGCATCACACCAAAATTTGCCGCCAGAAGTGATATCAATTCTTGAAAAGGCCCTAAATACTATCTCTGGTGACGAACAAGATGCGATTTTTAAACGTTGGACGAGTGTTGAGAAAAGACGAGAGGTTTCTTGGGAAGTTGTTGTTAGGGTATCGGTTGCTTTTCTAATTATCCTTGCCTTACTCGGATGGCATAATATCAAACTCAAGAAACTGGTTAATCAAAGAACCAGAGAGCTCAGCAAGTCAAAGGATCGGCTTGAATTAAAGGTTGAGCACCGCACTAAAGAGTTAAAACAGGCTATGCAAGATGCAAAAAATGCAAATCACACGAAAGATGAGTTCCTTGCATCAATGAGTCATGAGTTGCGTACACCGCTAACAAGCATTATTGGAAACGCAGAATACCTTGATGAGAAACTAACAACGCCTGAGCTGTTAGAGGTGGTCAGCCATATTCAAGGTGCAGGGCAGGCACAACTTTCCTTAGTGAGTGATATTTTGGATATGTCCAAGATTGATTCAGGAAAGTTCTCAATCGACGAGTACCCTTACAACCTCAGTCAGCTCCTAAAAGATATAGGAGGGATGCTATCCATCCGTGTAGAAGATGCTGGCTTGCTGCTGCTGATCGACCAGAAAAATGAAGAGAAATTTGAGCTGCTGGGAGACAGTCAGCGTATTGGTCAAATCTTAATCAACATTATCGGTAATGCAATCAAGTTTACTGAGCAGGGTGAGATTCGACTTACAACAAAACGGGATGAACAAGAGCAATGGTTGCTGTTTGAAGTGCAGGATACTGGAGTCGGCATGACTCCAGAGGAGCAGTCACACCTGTTTAAGAAGTTTGAACAGGCTGATGGTTCAATATCACGACGTTTCGGTGGTAGTGGGTTAGGACTCTATATCTCATTCAGTCTGGCGCAGATGATGGGGGGAAAGATCACAGCAGCCAGTTCAAAGGGGGTTGGTTCAACCTTTTTATTACAGTTACCTTATCGTAAAAGTGGTGTATTGGCTTCATCGACTACCACGATAACGGGAAGTGGATCACTGCTTAATGAAAAGTTCGATGGGCATGTGCTGATTGTTGAAGACACACCGGAACTTCAAATGTTAGAACGTCGTATTCTAGAAGGAATGGGGCTAACCGTAACTACTGCGAACGATGGGCAGGAAGCAGTAGATTTGGCAGTCGCTCATAGCTACGATCTCATTTTTATGGATATGCAGATGCCAGTCATGGATGGCATTGAAGCAACCAATATAATTCGTGAGAGGAAAGTGGATACACCAATCTATGCTCTGACAGCCAATGTGATGGTTAAACACCGTGAACTATTTGATGAGGCCGGCTGCAATGGTTTTATAGCCAAGCCGATTGACAAAGAACAGTTGAGGGGCGTCCTAAGAAAAAATCTCTCTCAATATGATGCTTATAACGACTTAGGGTGCGACCAATTCCAGTATATTAAATGGAGTGATGAATTTTCAGTAGGTCATCCATTGATGGATGAAGAGCATATTAAAATCACATACTTAGTTAATGAGTTGATTAGATTCTGTCGGCATGAAGAGGACGCGCTCCCAAGGGATAAGCTCCTTATTGCGCTGTCTAACCTTCATGATCTTGTAATAACTCATGTACAGCATGAAGAAGAGTTGCTGTATGAATCGGGCTACCCAGAGCTGATCAGGCACAAAGATAGCCATCAGAATTATTGGAGCCAACTGAGCCGCCAGTATGGCCAGAAACTGAATGATGAGCGAATTAAGGTTATTGCCGCTTTGCTGCTTTCTTGGTGGAAAGAGCATATTCTTATTGAAGATATGGCTTATAAAGAGCATGTCTCTACTTGGTATCAAAATAGTAGTACTGCACCCAACCCCAAAGTTGGCTATAACCCTCACTGAAGAATAGTGTCCAATTCATGCAACCAATTTTCGTAAATTCAGGCCGCAACCCTCCAATTTATCTTGTTTTCGGTGTGCTCCGGTATAACTGAGGCACACCACTCCCTCAACTCATTAGTTTTTCCCTGCACATGTAGAGGTTTGCCAAAGCAAACATGGTGTTGAGGTGGTTATTGTTTTTG
>DUYW01000199.1 GCA_013349825.1 Gammaproteobacteria bacterium
CGAAGTAGTGTCGGGGAGCTGGTTGAGACGCTCGACTTCGAACGGCTCAAGGCCGAGTTGGGGGCGTTCTCCGAAATCTACGACAACCGCCGTGAACGCTACGGCATGGAGTGGCCCGGTAAGCGCGACTGTCTGCGTCTGATACAGGAACCCAGCCGTGCAACGCTGAAGCCGTGTCGGGAAGAGTCGGTCGATTTTGATGGTACTGAAAATCTCTTTATCGAAGGGGATAACCTCGAAGTGCTCAAGCTGCTACAGAAGAGCTACTACGGTGAGGTGAAGATGATCTATATCGACCCCCCTTATAACACCGGCAAGGAGTTTATCTATCCCGACAACTACACAGAGAGCCTCGACACCTATCTGGAGTATGCCGGGCTGAAAGATGGTGAGGGGAAGAAGTTCTCCACCAACAGTGCCAACGAGGGGCGCTTTCATACCAAATGGCTCAATATGATGTACCCACGCCTCTATCTGGCACGTAACCTGTTGCGGGAAGATGGGGTGATCTTTATCTCGATTGATGATAATGAGGTTGAGAACCTGCGACGCATGTGTGATGAGATTTTTGGGGAGGAGAATTTTGTAGAAAATTTTGTATGGAAGAAAAGTTATGGCGGTGGACCCAAAGAAAAATATGCAGTAACTCAGCATGAATACGTCTTACTTTATGCGAGGAATATTGATGCCATTGAGAATTTTTCTTTGCCATATGATCCAGATAAGATAACAAGATATTATAAACATCAAGATGAAAAAGTTTCTGTTAGAGGCCCTTTTCGTGTAAAACCACTTGAGGCCACAAAGAGCATGGATGATAGGCCAAATTTGGTTTATGGTATTCCTCATCCTGATGGTGGAGAGGTTCACCCTAAGAGGCAGTGGTTGTGGAGTAAGGAAAAGGTAATAAAATCTATATCAAATAATGATCTTGTATTTGTTAATGGAAAGAATGGTAGAACGGTAAATTACAAACAATATTTACGTGATGAAAATGGTGTACAGCGTGGGGAAAAACCGTTTTCTGTTATTGATGGCATTTACACTCAAAAAGGCACGGATGACATTCGTAAATTATTTGATGATAAAGTTGTAATACAATTTCCAAAACCTGTTGATTTGCTAGCAAAATTCATTCAAATAGCATGTGCCAATAATCCTGGCTCCATAGTGTTGGATTTCTTTTCTGGAAGCTGCTCAACGGCGCATTCGGTTTATGATTTAATGTCCAGAAATCTGATTGCACCGTCATTTATTATGGTTCAAATTCCTGAAAAGTGTGATGAATCATCTGCTGCTTATTCACTGGGATATACAACTATTGCGGAGATGGCCAAAGAACGAATCCGCCGAGCAGGCAACAAGATCCGTGAAGAGCTTGAAGGACAACTGGATCTGGAAGGCAGAGAAGAAATTGATCTTGGCTTCAAGGTACTGAAGCTCGACAAAAGCAACTTCAAACAGTGGCAGCCACCACTGCGGGATATATCAGATGAGGCACTGATTCAGCAGATGGAGCTGAATGTCGATCATGTAGAGCCCGAAGCCAGCGAAGAGGAGATGCTCTATGAGCTGCTGATCAAGGCGGGAATCATGCCAACTGAGAAGATTGAGGCCATTGAGCTGGCCGGGCATTGCCTGTTCTCGGTGGCCGATAGTAGTCTGCTGGTCCACCTGCAGGATCGTATCGGGAAGGAGTTGATTGATGCAGTGCTGGAGGTGGCCCCCAGCCAGTTTATCTGTCTGGATAAAGGCTTCCACGGTAATGATCAACTGAAGGCCAATGCGGTCAAAACCTTCGAGGCCTACAATCAGGGGCGAGAGAAGATCGACCAGATTGACTTCAAGACGGTGTAGGCGAGAATTGTTGTGAAGCTTAAATTTAACCCTGATCTCGATTATCAACAGGATGCCATTGGCTCCACGTTGGCTCTGTTTGAGGGACTCTCCCCGGCAGGTAACGCCTATGTTGAGCGGGGTATTGCCAATGATCTGCATATGGATCAGGAGAAACTGCTCACTAACCTGCAACAGGTGCAGGAGCAGCGCTATATCGAGCGTTCAGAGCAGTTGATTGTCGACGATGACCCATACGACTTTATCAACTACTCGGTGGAGATGGAGACCGGAACCGGAAAAACCTACGTCTACCTGCGTACCCTGTTTGAGCTGCACAGAGAGCACGGACTGCGTAAATTCATTATTGTGGTGCCATCGGTGGCGATTCGTGAAGGGGTGCTCTCCTCCATTGCGATGATGAAATCGCACTTCCGTAGCCTCTATGACAATGTGCCGTTTGATCACTATGTCTACAGCTCGAAAGACCTCTCTAAGGTGCGGCAGTTTGCGGTGGCCAATACCGTGCAAATCATGGTGATCAATATTCAGGCATTCCAGAAGGATGCCGGGAATGTGGAGGACTATAACGAGCTGACAGAGGTGCAGCGCAAGAAGCTCAATATCATCCATCAGGAGTTGGATCGAATGATGGGGCGACCCATTGAGTTTATCCAGCAGGTGCGCCCAGTAGTGCTGATTGATGAGCCGCAGTCGGTGGATGCCACGCCCAAGGCGAAGCGTGCCATCCGCCACCTCAATCCGCTGTTTGCGCTACGCTATTCGGCAACCCACAAGAACCCATTCAATGAGGTCTACCAGTTAGGGCCGGTCAAGGCGTATGAGATGAAGCTGGTCAAACAGATCTCGGTCTCTTCGATTCAGGCAGAGCACAATATCAACGATACCTTTATCAAGCTGCTGCAGATCGGTTATGTCGGCAAGGCGAAAAGCCCATCCGCCTCGGTGGTGATCTTTGAGGAGGCCCCGAACGGTACCCGCGAGAAGCAGGTGAAGCTGAAGCAGGGGACTGACCTGAGTGACCATACCAACCGCGAAGGGTATCAGGGGTACGTGGTGGATGAAATCTATGCGGAACCGGGTTCGGAGTATGTGCGCTTTGCCAATAACACGGTGCTGGAGCCAGAGCAGGAGCAGGGGGGAGTACAGGACGATATCCTCAAGGAGCAGATCCGCCAGACGGTAGAAGAGCACTTCAAGAAGGAGCGCAATTTAAAGAAGCAGGGGTTGCCGGTGAAGGTACTGTCGCTCTTCTTTATTGACCGGGTAGCCAACTACCGTTACTACGATGAGCAGGGTGAGGCGCAGCTGGGCAAGCTGGCGCAGTGGTTTGAGCAGGCCTATAATGAGGTTGCTGCCTCTCCACTGTTTTCCCAACTGCCGCAACGAGATGTGAAACGGATACATGATGGTTACTTTTCCAGCGACAAGAGGCGTGGCAAGGTGGTGGGGTTGAAGGATACCAGCGGTTCGACACAGGCTGATGCAGAGACCTATGAGCTGATTATGCGCGACAAGGAGCGGCTGCTAGATGATGCGGTGCCGTTGCGCTTTATCTTCAGCCATTCCGCGTTGAAAGAGGGGTGGGATAACCCCAATATATTCCAGATCTGTAGTTTGCGTGAGTTGGGCAGTGAGCGGGAGCGGCGGCAGACGCTGGGGCGTGGGCTGCGTCTTGCAGTGGATGCCAATGGAGACCGCATCTATGACCCGAAGGTGAATCGCCTGACGGTGGTTGCCAGTGAGTCATTTGAGAGCTATGCCAAACAGTTGCAGAGTGAGATGGAGAAGGATATCGGCGGCGGTTTTAAATTTGGACGTGTGCCGCTGATCGCCTTTGCACCATTGGCCGAGGATAAGCAGGAAGCACTCGGTCAGGAGCGTTCTGGGCAGTTGTGGCAATCTCTACAGGTGGGCGGTTATCTCAATGAAAAGGGGGATATTACGCAGCAGTTCACCCCAGAGATGAAGGGCTTTCGCTTAGAATTGCCAGCGGAGTTTGAGGCGTTGCATCATCAGGTGGTTGATACCCTGAAGAGCTATCTGTTTGCCGGACGTGTACAGGATAACCGCAAACGGCAGCAGATCACCTACAACAAACGGGTGGAGCTGAACCCGGACTTTCAGGCGTTGTGGGAGAAGATTCGTCACAAGACCCGCTACGCCATCGAGTTTGAGACCGATGTTTTGATTGGCAAATCGGTAGAGAAGATCAAGGCAATGCCGGATGTGAAGCCTGTACTGTTGCAGGTCGATCATACCCAGGCCAAGCTGACGGAGGCCGGTTTTGGCGCAGAGCGTCAGGTGCAAACCCCCAAATCCCGCTATCTGATTGCCCATGAGCTGTTGCCTGATATCCTCGGTTTTTTGCAGCAGCAGACGGAGCTGACGCGCAGTACGCTACTCGATATTCTGAAGCAGTGCGGACGGTTAGCTGAATTCAAGGCTAACCCGCAGGGCTTTATGAGTGCCGTGAGTCGACAGATTCACAAGGCGATGGATGAGCTGCTGGTGGAGGGTATTCGTTATGAGAAGCAGGAGGGGCAGAGCTACGAAATGGCGCTGTTCGATCAGCCTGAGCTAGAGGCTTATCTGGATCGCGCCTATCAGGTTCAGCACGGGGAGGCAGCAGAGTTTGTACAGACTCCATATGATCATGTAGAAGTTGATTCCAGTATCGAGTTGGAGACGGCACAGGCGTTGGATGGAGCGGAGAATGTACGTTTCTTCTGCAAACTGCCACGCTGGTTCAAGGTGACCACGCCAGTGGGGGATTATAATCCTGATTGGGCGATTGTGCTGGAGGAGGATGAGAAGGTGTATCTGATCCGTGAAACCAAAACCACGCATGATTCAGACAAGCGTCGGATGAAGGAGAACTTGAAAATTCTCTGTGGTCAGGCGCATTTCAAGGCATTGGATGGGGTGGATTATCGGGTGGCTACTTCAGTGGCTGAGGTGGTTGGGTATGAGCATGTAGGAGATAGTAGTGAGTGACATTAATAGCAGGACTGAACTGTTTAAGTATGGGGCGACTTGGGCAAGAGCAGATTTCCACCTGCATACCAAAGCGGATAAAGAGTTTGAGTACACGGAAGAAGAGAACTCATTCGTTACGGATTATGTGAATGGCCTGAAGGCTGGAGGTATTCAGCTTGGGGTGATCACCAACCATAATAAATTTGTAACCGATGAGTTCAAGGCGCTACGCAAGAGGGCCAGAAAGGAGGAGATTTTCCTGCTGCCCGGTGTTGAGCTCTCCGTCGCAGATGGAAGTAACGGTATTCATACGCTGATTGTCTTTAGTGAGCAGTGGCTGGAAAATGGTCATGACTATATTAATCAATTTATTAATGTAGCCTTTGAGGGGAAAGTGCCGGCTGAATACGAACATGAGAATGGGAGAAGTTCATTAGACTTGATTACTACGATAAAAAAGCTTGAGGGGTACCATCGTGACTTCTTTATCGTATTTGCGCACGTAGAACAGAGTAGTGGCCTGTGGAGGATGATGGATGGCGGCAGGCTGAAGGAGTTGGGAGCCAACCCTTATTTCAGAAATTATACGTTGGGCTTTCAGAAGGTGCGTGGTCGTGACCAGCGGGAGAAGGTACAACACTGGTTGGGTGATGGATATCCGGCGGAGGTGGAGGGATCTGATTGCAAGTCGATAGAGGATATTGGCAAAGGAGAAAAAGGGTTTATCAAGTTGGGTGCCTTCTCGTTTGATGCGCTCAAGTTTGCACTGGTTGATAAAGAGAACAGGGTATCTGTAG
>DUYW01000220.1 GCA_013349825.1 Gammaproteobacteria bacterium
GCTGGCTTTACGGAAGCGGATGCCAAAATCATCGCCTACGCCTCAGAGTATGTGGATGAGAATGATGTTAGCTACACCATCCAGAACCGTTCCGGAGAGACAACCTACTCCAACTTCATCAGCCAGACCATGAATATTCTCAAGCCAAAGCGTACCTTAATGAGAGTGTACCCGGTATTCCACTTTATCCCCGGAGAACCCGATGCAGAAACAGCGTTACGGCGTGATGGTAAAATGCACCTATTAAATACGACCCCCAATAGTGAAAATGCCAACACCATGTTCGACTTGGCGCTCCACTCCAGTCACGACATCCGACTCTACCGGATCGGTATTGCAACACACGCCTATGTAGACACCTGGGCACACCAGAATTTTGTTGGCTGGTATGACTACTTCAATAATATCGGCATAGATCCTAAACCTGATATCGGTCATGCCGATGCAGAGCACCATCCCGACTATGTCAGCCATCGCTGGATTGACAGTCGACTGGTTCAAGAGGAGATCAGCAACCGTGACCGCTTTCTCTCTGCCGCACAGACTCTCTTCTTCAAGTATTGCTCCTATCAGAAAAGTTCTGGTGGACCGGACCACACCACTCATTGGGGTACGCTAGAAAAACAACTGGTTAAACTGATGGGACCCACCTATACCGGAAGCAAAAATCGCTATCAAAAAGCGCGACTGGCACGTTACAAGGCACAAATCTCCTGGTTGGAAGCGTTTGATGAGCGCACCTGGTTTGATGCTGCAATAGAGACAGAGGTGAATGGTCTGCCCGACACACACCAAGGGCTCACCAGTAAGTTCACCTTATTTAAAGATGACTTCTTCTGGAGAGAAGATCAAACGCCCGACACTACTGACTGGTATAAATTCCAAGAGGCGGTGAAAGAGCATGAAAGCGACACTCTGCAGGTTCTTTCTAAGACCTATCAGAGTATTGGTATCAAGCTCCCGAAATCATAGCTTGTTCACACAACTCGTAACCCAAAAAAAAGAATGGAGTAGAAGTTATGTTCAACATCTCTCAACCAAGTGGCCACAAACCGTCTCTTTATAACACCGAGTGCTATAACAACACCCTACAACGATACACTGCAACTACTCTCTTGCTCTTGCTCTTACTTTCGCTGTTAGGCTCCATAGCTACTGCATCTACTGACGACTCAATCTACCGTTGCGGCAGCTCCGCAACAGAGCAGCCCCAGAAACAGCCACTGTGGATCAGTCGCTGCTATGATGGCAAGGTGACGCTGGAAAATTTTGACTCAATCCACAGCATTGAAGCACGCCTCAAAAGTAATCTGTTCTGGGGAGTAACGCAGAAAGTGGCTGGCTTTCAGAAAGAGACTGCCAGTGGACAACTGATGAGTGCTGAGCAGAGCCTTGCCCTGCTTTTCTTTTTGATGGAAGGTGGGCATCTTGGCTGGGCACACGATGTCGCCACTCTAACCAAAGACATTCGCCAAACCGGACCGGTCATCCAGGGCATCGGCTTTGACACCCACCAGCGGGTACAGATCTACTACTCAGATGGTGTTGTCAAATGGCTGAAGAGTGACCGCAAAGGTAAAATTCCTGACGGTGAAATCATTATCAAACAGATGTATGCCTCAGACCCCACGGATCACCGTTATGGAGCTGATCGTACCACCGGCTGGGCGGTCATGGTACGTAATAGCAAATTGAGTCAGGACGGGTGGATCTGGTATCTCTTCTTCTTCCCCAAATCCCCTCCCTACAATGCTCCGGTACCAGTCTCTTACGGGCAAACCGGCGATAACTTCTGCCTCAGTTGCCATGCCGCAGCAGATAATGATCAGCTCACCTTTGCAGCCATTTCCAATCTTGAGGGGGCACCACAGCAGTACACCTGGGTCGACCACACCTTTCCTGGACTGTTTACCCAAAAAACCAACAACAGTACAACACCACAGCCTTCTCAAGTTGCAGGAAAAAGCTTTGCCCATGCTAGCGGCTCTGCCCAATTCCAACAGCTGGGTGTCAGCGGCCAACCACTCTTGGGGGCACTAACACAGGCAGATGCCTCCAGCTTCATGGGCCACTTCAAACAGTCACTGGAGCAATTGAGTTCTATGAGTGACGCAGAGAAAGAGTTGTTTCTGGCTACCCTGCTGGATAAAACCGGAGCTGAAAAGCAGCTTGAAGAGAGCCAGGCACACCTACCGGGAGGTAACCAAAGAATTCTGGTACTGCTCGACAAACTGTTGGCCGAGTTTAAACAGGCAGTGAAAGAGAAGCAGTACGGAGCTTTTCTCAATGACTTCATGCAGACCTATCTGCGCCTGTTAACCCAGCAGCAGAGCGTAACCCCGCTTAGCAAACCCAACCCGGATATTCTCACGGCTTACCAACAGACATCCAATGTCACCCTGCCCAAAAATGAGGCTGAGTTGAACTGGTTTCCACTCGACTTTATCTTCACCCACACCCCTGCTCTTCCTAAAGAGCTTCCGGCATCAACCTGCAAAGCACATCAAAACATCAACAGTACAGACAACCCAGAGGCTACCACAGACTGCCGAGATACTTATATCACCTCTGACAACTGCAACGGCTGCCACTGGAGCTACGTACTGCAAGGGCAAAAACTACCCAATATGGTAACTCCCGATGTGGCAGACAAAACAACCGACCCATCCAAACAGAAACTCTGGGATATCTCCCCCTATGCAGAGTGGAGTGCCTCGATGATGGGGCTCGCAGGACGTGATCCCATCTTCAACGTCCAACTGGAGTGGGAGCGCCACAACCAGCCGCAGGTGGCTGACCAGATTTCAAACCTCTGTACACGTTGCCATCAGGCCGCCGGTCAGCGCCAATATCACCTTGATCATGGCGACCCTGCTGATCCGGCGCAGATCCTGCCAGCAGATACCACCGATAAAGGGCCACTCTTCTCTGCAGATTATGCACTGTTGGAACCCAGCAGCGAAATAAACAATGAAACCCAATGGGGGGCATTAGGCCGTGACGGTATCACCTGTACCCTCTGCCACCAGATTGAGGCGGAAGGGCTTGGCACCCCCGGCACCTTTACCGGACAGTTCCACTTTCCAGAACAACCCGGTCAAGTCTACGGCCCCTATGAGGATCAAACCATCAAACCTTATCTGATGGAACAGGCCATCGGCATCAAGCCTGTCCATGGCGCACAGATGAAAAGCAGCGCACTGTGTGGCTCCTGTCACACCGTAATCACACCGATTCTCACTGAACCTCCTGTGAAGGGGCACTACCGCGCCAGTTATGAGCAGACCACCTACCCTGAATGGCTCAATAGTGAGTTCTCAGCCGAAGGTGGAGAGAGTTGCCAAGAGTGCCATATGCCCTCCAGGTTACCGGATGACTCTAGTGGAAAAGCGGCCTCACTCTCAGAGATCATTGCCAACGTAGAGACCGCCTTTCTGCCGCCACTAGACAACCGTGCGGCAGACGGTCTGATCACACCGGACATCAAGCCGGACTACCGTCGTCATACTCTGGTTGGAATGAACCTGTTTGCCAACCAGATGTTCCAGCAATTCCCGGATACCCTGGGCAACTCCGCCAAAAATGCAGGTGGAATGCCCACTGCACAGCCGCCACTGCTACTTGCAGAGAAGGAGATGAGCTACTTTGCCAAAAACAGCACGGTCAAAATGGCATTGAGTGAGGTGACCACAGCATCCTCTGATGATTACCAGATCGACCTCACTGTTGAAAATCTTGTCGGCCATAAATTTCCCTCAGGAGTGGGTTTCAGGCGCGCCTTCGTTGAGTTCAACGCCCTGAATAGCAGCGGTAAAGTACTCTGGTCTTCTGGCAGTACAAACAGCATCGGACAGATTGTGGATAGCACAACCGGCACCGTTCTGAACAGCGAGATGACAACTGATCCGCTCAAAATACCCACCGGGGATACCATTATCGACCAGACCGATGAGGTTTACCTCTTTGAAGAGCGCACAGCCACCTGGAAAGAGCATGAGCAACGTGATCCCGGTGAGGAGAACCCGCCACTGGGTCAGATGGTACTCACCACCTCCTTCCTCGAAATTGTCGCAGAAGCCAAAGACACACGTCTCCTACCCAAAGGGTGGAAAGCCGATGGCCCCTATGCTGAACATACCTCACTCTCAACCATAGACCGGGCGCAAAAAACCACCAAACCCTTCAACCCCGCAATCCCCGGAGTCCGAACCCTACACTATCGCATCCCCAAGGCCGTAGGCAAGGTGGCCAAGGTAGAGGCGATTATGCGCTACCAATCGATCCCACCCTACTATATTCGAGACCGTCTACAGTTTGATACTGAAGCAGCACAGCGCTTCTATTTCATGGTCGCAAACCTGAAGACGAAAGGGACAGCGATTGAAGACTGGAGTGTAGAGCTGGTGCGGGAGGTGTTGGTACTACAGTAAGAAAGCCCAAAGCATGAAAATAAGCCTCAACATACACTCACATCTTTGATATTCACTATAGTGCCTGCCTGTTCTGGCAAGCATCCACTGTTTAGCGTATATCTCATCAGAACCCCCAGTTATTTGATTTCAGAAACAAACCATGACACCTACAAATATAATAAATTACAGTGAATTAAGCCTTATCTCAACCCAAGAGATTCTGACAGCATCCTTTATTGATGAATATTGTTGGCCATCCCCAGAAGTCTATTTTAACAAGGAAAATACGACTGTATTGATGAGCAGGAATACTGGAGAATACCACTGGGATTCAATCGAGATATCAAATATTCCACATATTGTAGGGGTTTTCAACTTCAATATGCCCAGCAGAGGCATGGTTATGTCCTTTGTTGTAGACAATTTATGTGATCACGAAAGAAATGATTCTGTATCACTCACTTTCATTGGGTATGATTTTGTACAGACTGCATTAACCGCTGACAAAGGGGCTCATCTTGCTCACTCACTCAAAACATGCATCAACCACCAACACAACACACCGGTCCATCTGTTCTGCTTAGGGGATGGTCTCTTCTGGTTAATGCAAAACATTTATCATGGACATGAGCGTGTATCACTCTAAATCGATAATTCCCAACTTTAATGCTGCAGAAATTGCCTGGATCTTGTTAGCCGCATTCAATTTCTTGTAAACATTATGTAAATGAAACTTCACCGTGCTCTCACTCACTTTCAAAAGGTTTGAAGTCTCCTCTTGAGTTTTACCCACATGCGCCCATTGCAAAACCTCTTGTTCACGATTTGTAAGGTGAGGCGTAATCAAAAAGCTAGGCCGGGTCAGAATCTCATTCAGATGGGGCAGAACAGTTTGAATCATAATCTCTTGATTCAGAGAGATTTTCGAATCACCTACTGAAAATGAGGTAATCGATGCGGTACCGCTATATGAGTGGGACTTTTTACCAATAGCATATCCATTCACCATTCCAAATTGTTGCGCCTCATCAATAAAGGCATCGAAACCCTTTCCACAGTTCAAATAGGCCTCTTGCCAGCTCGTAGATACTTCTGTTTTGAGACAGTGTTGGATCACCGGGTCAATTGCTGAATACATCTGCTCCTGATATCGCTCAATCCAATCATCAGGAATGCCGTAAAGCATCAAGTTT
>DUYW01000186.1 GCA_013349825.1 Gammaproteobacteria bacterium
GGCAGAATATCCTGTTGGAAGGTAACTCTTCTGCAATGAATATCGGTATTGCTTCAGCAGCCTCTACAACCGTGATCAACAGTACGCTACTGAGTTCTGCCAGCATTAGCATTACCAAGGGTGACGAAATATCTGCGGGTTCAGCTCTAGCAACTATGAGTGGTGGCTCCTCTGCGTATAAGACTGTCTACGGCGGGTTGAAACTGACATCAGATACAGGTAATCCGATCAGTATCGATCTGGGTACGGCGGCCAGTATTGCTGAGCATGGTTTGCTTGAGGCCAATAATGTGGGGGCCGCAGCGGGTGGTGCTGCACTTTCCAGCCTGAGTGTTGATTCTGCAACCAATGCGCAGAAAGCGATTGATGTCATTGATAATGCATTGAATACGGTGAATGGCCAGCGAGGTGACTTGGGTGCGGTCAATAATCGGCTTGAGTTTACGGTAGATAATCTGCAGTCGGTCTCTCAGCAGACCTCGGCAGCAAGATCTCGAATTCTCGATGCTGATTTCGCGAAAGAGTCTGCTTCATTGAGTCGAGCACAGGTGCTCCAGCAGGCAGGTACTGCAATGCTGGCCCAGGCCAACTCGGCGCCTCAACAGGTCCTCTCTATCCTGAGATAACCCCTGTAACCGGTTGAAGCCTCAACCAACCGCCCCTTTCGCAAGAGAGGGGCGGTTTTTTGTTGAGTATGGTTTAATTGGTACTATTCTTGCTTTATATTGCATAGGTTAGTGGTAATAATAAATAGTCTAAGTTTTTCTTTAGAAGCGGCCAGATTTGCCGCTAGTTGAAGAGAGTAGATAGGATAGAGAAAATGGACAGCAATAATATTATTTCATCGTTGGGTGCCGGTTCAGGGATCAATACGACCTCATTGGTCGAGGGGTTGATTGCTGCTGAACGTATTCCCAAAGAGTCACAATATGATGCCAAACAGGAGAAGCTGGATCTTCAGATCTCCAGTTATGGGGTAATGGCGAGCGCAATGTCCACGCTGCAGACCAGTGCAAATACCTTGTCTGATACAGAAACCTTTAATACCAAAAATGTCTCCTACACCGAGACGACTGTATTGACACCTACAGAGGTTGAAGCCACTGCTCTGTCAGGTGAATATGAGGTTGAAGTGACTCAGTTGGCTAAGGCACACTCACTTTCATCAACAACCTTTAGTGATACGGGGGGGCAGGTTGGTAAAGGGGTCTTGACCTTTAAGTTTGGTTCCTGGGATGCAGGTTATACGGCATTTACCCTAGATGGGACCAAATCTACGCAGGCGATCACCATTGATGACTCTAATAACAGCCTGACGGGTTTGAGAGATGCCATTAATGATGCTGATTTTGGTGTACAGGCCTCAATCATTCAGGAGGGGACTGAGTATAAGTTACAAATATTAGGACCATCCGGTGCCTCAAATGAGATGGAGATTTCGGTTGTTGAAGATGGTGGTTCACCCACCAATAATGATGCATCGGACCTTTCCAGAATGGCCTTTAATAGCTCAGGTTCTCAGTTGACCGCGAACCAGGAAGGACAAGATGCAACACTTAAGGTGAATGGTATGACCGTCACCCGGGAAAGCAACAAAATTGATGATGTAATCACCGGGCTTAAATTTACGCTGAATAAAGCCTCTGTTGGTGAAAAGGTCTCCTTTACAATCTCTGATGATGCTACTGCAGCAGAGCAGGCAGTGCGTGATTTTGTGACGGCCTATAATGACTTTTTCAATACCATGAAAAGTCTGACCACAGCTACGGATTCGGCTGAAGAGGGGAGTACAGATGGTGGCTTGGCAACGGATCCCACTGCGCGGGGGATGTTGCAACAGGTGCAGTCGATGATCAGGCAGTCTGTGACGGGGGTCAGTGGTAACTATACGGCGCTCTCAACCGTTGGTGTGATGACTACACTAGAGGGTACACTTGAAATTAATGAGGGTCGCTTTACCCAGGCTTTTACCGATAACTTTGATGATGTCGAGAAGCTGTTTAACCCTTCTACCTCAACGACTGATTCTCGTGTCGAAATCGCTCAATATAAACCAACAACCCAAGCAGGATCTTTTCCGGTTACGGTGACTACCGATCCGGCCAAAGGATATCTCAATGGTGGGGCAATTACTGCGGTTGGATTTAACGCCGGAACGGAGGCGTTCAGCCCATCTCTGGATACATCAGGTGGTGGATACACCTTTAAATTGGCGGTGGATGGTACGACGAGTGGCACAATTACCCTAAGTGGAACCTATGCCACAACAGAAGAGTTGAGGGCAGATCTGGAGAATCAGATTAATACTGAAACAACGCTTTCGGGGGTTGGGGCTAAGGTGGATGTGGGCTACGATGCCACAAATGACAATTTTACCTTTACCTCACGTGACTGGGGGAGTGCTTCAGTTGTGGATGTGACAGAGGTAGGGGCCAATATGGCCAGCCTTGGTATGACTGTAGCCAACGGCACTCATGGTGTAGATGTGGCGGGTACCATCAACGGTGAAACAGGATTTGGTTCAGGGAATATTATGTTGCCGCCATTGGGTAGTGATTTGGCAGGTATGAGTTTGAAAATTTCTGCGGGGGTGACCAGTGCAACAGTGACCTATTCAAGGGGATTTGCAACGGAGTTTGCCAACCTGATGGACTCTTTTCTGGCAGATCAGGGGCTCATTGATCAGCGTGAAGACCGCATCAATGATCAACTTGAAGAGATTGAGGAGGATCGCAGTGATCTGGATACCTACCTTGAACGTCGCACGATCGCACTACAGGCTCAATTTATTGCGATGGAGCGTATTTTGGCGAGCCTGGGTGAGTCTGAAGGGTTACTGGATGGTTTGGTAGGTCGCTTACCATTTACAGCGAGTAGCGGATAAATTTTTATCGATAGCTGTAATATCGTCGTCTTTTTCTGTATTGTTGGTATATCAAAATAGCTAATATTGCGCGAAAGGTAGTGACTATGTCAGAAAATATAGATGCATCATTGGAAAAAGGTGGAGTGGTCACGGTTCAATTATTGCCGGATGACTATAGGAATGAGCTGTTTGAATCAAATCTTGAATTCTTTAGAGAGTTCCACCCTGGCTTGTATCAAGTAATTTCCACATATAAACCCACTGAATACAGAATCTGTTTGAATCCTGACGGGTCTCCGAATATCTATAATATGGTAGAGAATAACCTGGTCTATGAGTATGTAGAACAGCTTGATACTCAGGAGCATATTCGTTCAACAGTCAAACATGTGGGTATCATTGTAACGGTAGGTGGTAGTGCGCTCAATATTGAGTCGGTTGATGAGGTTAATATAGACCCGTTGCAAACCAAAATGAGAAAAAAACTATATCAGCGCGGCCCCTATGGGCGAGATAATCTGGCAGAAAAAACAGGAATGGTATTGCCGGCAATTATGTCTGATTATATCCCCTATATGCGTGTTTACGGTATTGGGTTAGGTTTTCATATTCAGGAGTTAATCAGGCAAAAGAACATTACTTTTATTAGTATTTATGAGCCTAATATTGATCTGTTCTATACCTCTATGTACACCATTTCATGGGAGATGGTCTTTAAATATTTTTCAATCAAGCAGCGTCAGTTTTTGAGTGAAAAATTTCATATCAATCTCTATTTGGGTAATTCACCAGAAGATGTTACTCAGCAAAATAAAGTGTATCAGACAGAAATGTGTCGATATATGGTGCTCTCACATGGGCGCTATGCCCATTTTTCTAAAGAGGAGCGAGTTCAGAAATTACTGAAACTGGAGCAGCAATCTGATCATGAAGTGATGAATGCGGTTAGTAATGGATGGTATGAAGATCAGCGTGCAGGGTTCTATTTTTCAGCGAGAAATATCAAAAGGAATTATCCTTTTTTTAGTGGTCAAAAAGTAGACAGATTTTTACGTGTTTTTGTGGTTGGAAATGGACCGTCTATGGACCGGTCGCTCCCCTTTATCAAGAAGAATCGAGAGAATGCAATTATCTTGTCATGTGGTAGCACGTTTGCAACACTTCTGACGGAGGGTATTATCCCTGATTTTCAGATATTGCAGGAACGGGATTGGCACCTGACGGATTATGAGAAACAGTTTGATCCTGACTTATTAAAGCAGGTCACATTGCTGAAATTAAATGTTATTTCTCCTTTGGTTGACAAGTATTATAAAGATGTTCTGGTATTTCAGAAATATAATGATCCTGGGTCAGCATTGTTGGGTGAAGAGTATGCGGTAACGACCAATGTTAACCCGACAGTCACCAATGCAGGCGTTGCAATTGCTGCTGAACTGGGTGCAGATGAGGTCTATCTGTTTGGTCTGGATTATGGTGCGCCCAAGGCTGCAAAACGCATGCATGCATCAAGTTCACTCTATACCACGTTGAATTTGCCCGGAGGCTCCGATGCCGTTGCAGATGAGATCGAACTGCCCGGAGCGTTTGGTGAAGATGTAAATTCTTCTAAATTTTTGGCATGGTCGTTGGGAGTTACCGTAGACAAAATTTCACGTTTTCCGGATATTGATTGGATTAATGTGGGGGATGGAGCCAGAATTGAGGGTACCAGCGCGGTTCAGGCTGAGGAGATACATAACTTTTCACGTAAACTCAATAAAAAGAAAGTAGTTGAGGATATCTATTCCTGTTTTAACTCAAACTATAACAGTGATGAGGTGATTGGACGTCTTCAAGACCAGGCAATTAAACTGGTAAGCGACTATTTTGATGCCGTTCTATCTTTTGCCTCCAGTACACCGATGAATCGGGAAGAGGTCATGTTGGTAGCAACCTTGATGGATCGTGCAATGGTCCAGCATAAGCTGGTAGGAGACGGGGCTTATGGTTCGCTAAGTTACTATCCGGGTTATCTGTTAAGTGGCGGCATTCAAGATCTGATCTCTAATTTTTATGCTCAAAGTATTTACTCTAATGACGACAAGATCTCGGCAGATTTCTTTGTAGAGGCTATGGATGTGTTGCGAGAGTATAAAGAGGATGTGATCGAGGATATTAAGGTATTGGTGGATCATATTGCAGCTGATGACGATGTTGAAATCAAGCTAAGCTACTGACATTAAAATTTAATATTTGATTATGCTTAAAAAAGGTAAAAGAGGACTGTTTCAATACCAGGATGTGGGGTTACAAACCTCCATCACTGAGGCAAACCCGCATCGCCTGGTTCAGTTACTTTTTGAAAATGCCATTGCCAATATTCAGAAGGCGAAAGGGGCGATGCAAAATGGCGAGATTGCAATTAAAGGAACCGCAATTAGTCAAACGATCTCAATTGTTGGGACATTGCGCTCAACCCTCAATTTTGAGCAGGGTGGGGACTTGGCAGAGCGGCTGGATGCCCTCTACGAGTATATTATCCGCCGTTTGATGGCTGCCAATAGGGAAAACAGTGTTGAGGCACTGCAAGAGTGTCTTGATCTGATTCGCCCCGTCAAGGAGGGGTGGGACCAAATTCCTCAACAGCTCAAAAGTGCCAAGTCGTAGTGAGTTGTACATCTT
>DUYW01000267.1 GCA_013349825.1 Gammaproteobacteria bacterium
TATAATAATCCCAATATAGCGCCTAACTGGGGAGTGGATGCAGAGCTGCGTTATCAAGACCTCAGCTCTTCCTCAGGGGATGGATATCGTCAGGAACCTCCAACAGGTGGAGCTGATGTAACCGGGAAGATAGATCAGCAGCTTTCATCTGAGCGACATATCAATATTGAGGTGAGCGGGCTTTTTACGGGGTTTCAGGATCATGAAATGCGTATTGGAGGGGGGCATAAGTGGTTAAATCTTTATGAAGTGCAGAACCTGGTTAATTATGATGCTTCAGGCACAGTAATTGGTGATGGCACAAGCTTGACCAATATCTCCGGAACCTCGCGCGCATTTGCACTTGAGTCAACCAGAAAACTTAAGTACCTGTTTTTGCAGGATATATGGACACTTTCAGATAGTGTCGAGTTAACGGCGGGAGCCCGATTTGATGACTACTCTGATTTTGGGAATACGTTGAATCCACGTCTTGCCCTGGTCTGGAACACCACCGATAAATTAACAACAAAGTTGATGTACGGAGAGGCCTATAGAGCGCCTTCATTTGTAGAAATCAAAAATACAACAACCTCTGTTTTGGCTCCAGAGACTTCAAAGACAGTCGAACTAGGTTTCACCTATCCTGTATCAGACCAATTGCTATTTGCAATGAACTTGTTTAAGTACGAGATGGAGGGAATTATTAAATGGAGTAGCGGCCAGTATCAGAATGGCTCTGAATTTGGTGTGAATGGCATTGAACTGGAGGCACAGTGGCAACCTAGAGATGATTTAAGAATTTTTGGGAATTTTACAGTGCGTAACCTGGATGATAACACTGAGCGTAATGATTATGAGCCCTATAAAGATGCCTACCTACGTTTGGATTGGCGTTTTAAACCAGCCTGGAGCTGGAATATTCAGACTAACTGGATTGCAGAACGTAATCGAAGCACAAGCAATGATAATACCGATGACAAGATCGGTGGTACAACCTACGATAACCTTGTTCGCCCTGATCTGGATGATAACTTCTTAATGAATAGCACTGTACGATATCACTATTCAAATCAGTGGGAATTTGCAGCATCTGTTCGAAATCTACTGGATGATGATGCGTTTGAATCTACAGGTCGAACGATCCCTTTTGATCTTCCCTTGCCAAAACGTAACCTCTTTATTGAAGCACGTTACAAATTCTAATATCCCCCTTTTTATTGAGAACAGCGCATAGAAGCCGATGTTGACAGGAATGGGTCAAATAATAACCATCAAGCGATTGAGACACTGGGGTGTCCTCTTATGGCTACTGATTCTACTGTTTGGAAGGGGCGGTGCTGTTTGGGGGGAAGAGGTACCAGAATACAAACTCAAGGCGGCCTATCTCTATAACTTTTCTACATTTACTACTTGGCCGGATCAGGGGAAAAGTCATTTTGAGTTCTGTGTTTACGGTAAAAGCCCCTTTGGAGCTGCATTGGACCATATCAGGGGTAAGCGTACCGGAAGCTTGCCCATTAAAGTGCGTACAACTCAAACTCTGGAAGGGGTTGCCGGGTGCCAACTCATCTATATTGCACCCTCCGCAATCAACAAACTGGGGCAGGTGCTGGGCTCGGTTGCACAATACCCTGTTTTGACAGTCTCAGATAACCCCGGTGGCCTGGAACCTCCCTCTTCCACTGTTCAATGTAGTCCTTCAGTCTCAGATAACCCCGGTGGCCTGGAACGCGGTGTGATGATCAATATGGTTACAGTCAAGGGGCGCATAACCTTTGAAGTTAATCTTGCAGAGGTTGAGCGTCATGGTTTAAAGATGAGTTCAAAATTACTACGTTTGGCAAAACGTATTATCCACTGAAGATTACGAATGAACCTTACGCAACAACAGAAGTTTTCTCAGCGCCTGGGCCGTATCAGTCAGGTGACACTATTGGTCGTGCTGGGTTTTGTGGCCACACTGTTTGTCACCAGCAGTTTTGTATCCAATTTGATGACATTGATTGAGACAAGTCGGTCTCAGGCTGAGGTATTGGCCGATAGTGCCAGCGCCACATTGATGTTTTCTGACGAGCTTGCGGCAACAGAGCTTCTGCAGTCACTTCGTCACACGGGTGATGTATCCTGTGCAGGGATCTATGATGTAGAGAGGGAGCTGTTTGCACAGTATCAGCCAAACCGGTGTGCAACAACCGTTTCGTTAAAGGCCGATCAACAGAAAGAGCCTCTGGTATTGGGGGTTCGTGGGCTTGTGGTGCGAACAGCAATCTGGCACCAGGGGCAGCAACTGGGCTATCTACAACTTAATATAGATCTTACAGCACTCTACAAAGGGTTATTTATACAGATACTGATCGTACTCTTGATTGCTGCAATCGCCTTGTTAATAGGTCGACACTTTGTAAATCGTTTGAGCCACTCTCTGCTCGATCCTCTCTCTGAGCTGACAAAATTGATGAGGGAAGTCTCTGAACAGGCTGATTACAACAGTCGTGCAGAAAAGAGTGAGGTGGTTGAGCTTAACATTCTCTCCACGGGTTTTAATACAATGGTTGAACAGATCCAGCAGCGTGATCATGCACTTGCCTTGCATCAAGCGAATCTGGAAAATGAAGTGGCCCTACGTACCCAAGAGTTAGAGGTCGCCAAGAATGAAGCGGAGTTGGCCAACCAGGCAAAAAGTGACTTCCTGGCCAATATGAGCCACGAAATCAGGACACCGATGAATGGGATTATCGGGATGTCTGACTTGGCACTGCAGACCGGCTTGAACCCCACTCAACACAATTTTGTCAGTAAAGCACACAGCTCAGCTAAGCGACTGTTGGGTATTTTGAACGATATTCTCGACTTCTCGAAAATAGAGTCCGGCAGGCTCGAAATAGAGCAGACGGAGTTTAAGCTATCAAAGGTATTGGAAGAGGTCTCTATGCTGCTTGAAGTCAAAGCGGATGAAAAAGAGATTCAATTTAGTGTCGAAAAGGGTGAACAGGTACCAGAACGGCTGTTGGGTGATCCACTTCGCCTAGGACAGATATTAAATAATCTGGGTAACAATGCCATCAAATTTACCGGGGTGGGAGGTAAAGTTATCATTGTGGTTGAGGTTCAGCCAAAATTAGAGACCGATATAGAGACAGACACAGTTGAGCTACGTTTCACCGTTACGGATACAGGGATCGGGATGAGTCCAGAGGCTCAGAAGAAAATTTTTCAATCCTTTACTCAGGCAGATGCCTCAACAACCCGGCACTTTGGCGGTACAGGTTTAGGGCTGTCGATCAGCAAACAGCTAACAGAGATGATGCAAGGTGATATTTGGGTTGAGAGCGAAGAGGGGGCAGGCTCTACATTCTACTTTACAGTCCGTTTCAAACCACTTCAGCAGAGTGAATATGAGGTTCAAGAGGCTGACGAACAGACTGCTGTAGCTCGTGATCGGTTAAGAGGGGCTAAGATTCTTCTGGTTGAAGATGATGTTGAGGTGAATCAAGAGCTGGCTGTTGTGATGTTAAAAGGGGCGGGGATCTCTGTTGTAACGGCCAATAATGGTCAAGAAGCACTGAACCAGCTGGAGAGAGAACTCTTTGATGGCGTGTTGATGGATTGTCAGATGCCAATTATGGATGGCTACATGGCTACACGTAGAATTCGTAAAGATAATCGTTTCAATCGGCTACCGGTCATTGCATTGACTGGCAATGTAATGGCAGAGGAGCGTAAGCGTGCATTGGAGGCCGGTATGGTCGATATCATTGCAAAACCCATTGATGTTGACCACCTCTTCAAGACGATGGATCAATGGATTAAGCCTCAAGCAGAGTTACCCCATGAGATAGAACAACAGAAAAGGGAGGAGGGGGATATTGTCTCTGAGCAGATGCAGGGAGAGGGTTCTACTGAAGTGAATATTGATAAAATTATGCCTCTCTTGTGTGAACTGCAGGTCTATTTGCATGAAAAAGACTTTACCGCAGGAGAGTGTCTGGAAAAAGTAGAACCCCTGTTGTCGGGTACAATCTACGCAGACCAAAGTGCACAACTATCTGCCGCAGTAAATAATCTGGATTTTTCAGCCGCAGAGACCTGTCTCACTAGAGTCATAGAGAGGATGAAAACCCCATCATGATATGGGGTATTTGAGAAAAAATCATGATCAAAATAGTCTCTTTTTTGAAAGTTTCAAAAGTCACTCTTCTCTCTGTATTGCTTGTCACCTCTTTGATACTGACTGTGGCTAGCCATACAGTTGAGAAAGTCTCCGGAATGGTTTCTGCTGCATTGGGGATGGCAGGCATATCATCAGTTGTGGGTAATTTGACTGCATCGAACCAAACGCTCAAATCATCCAACCAAATTCTTGAAAAAAAGCATGCAAAAATGGCAACCAACAGGAAACGGCTGTCAGGGTTGGTATCTAAAGTAACAGGAAAAATTTATAAAAGAACTGCAAAAGTTGCTGCTGCAAGTATTGGGGCAATGCCAGCACAAGGAATTCCCTTTCTTGGGGTAGCAGCAGTTGTTGCAGCAACTGCATATGAGGTGGGCCAATCCTGTGAAACAATGAAAGATTTACATGAGCTGGATCTTGCGTTTAATCCGGATAATGAGCTGGACAGTGGTGTATGTGGCGTTGATGTCCCGACGACTGAAGACCTCAAAAAGCAATGGAGTGACCAAACAGGCGAAATCTATATTGAGGCAGTGAAGTGGGGAGAAGAGACAGCAGATGAGCTGTTAAATAATCTAAAACAGATGTATTAATACAATGTATGTGGCAGTGAACCCTTTTTACGCTCCTCCACCAAATTTTAAAATGAATACTATCGAAAGGCTAAACAGTCTCCGGTAAACTTGGTGTGGTTCAGTATGGCGAAAGGTGCGGGTCTCCAGAGTGAGCAGCCAGCTCACAATAATATGGATTTGGGGACACATAGAAAGTATGGTTCGGGATGAACTTATGGTGAACGAGCGGTGGCGATTGTGGCCTGTAGCTAAGGGTTTTTTTGGGTGTGGGGGTGCGGCAAATATATGCGCTACTGATCCAGCGTTAACAGTTGGAAGCAGACGTTGGGGGCCGGTGGATATATAGAGGGCAATACGTTGGTTTTGTGGGGAGGGGGTGACGGTTACAGACTCACAGTTATGGTAGAGAGGGCAGAACATTGTGAGCTGTTGCGATCATTAAAAGTAATTTGAGTTTTCCTGGAATATTCATAATGGTGTGGACTCGTTATAGTTGTGCCGTGTTTGGGGCCGGGGGAGAAGTCAGTGAACAGTGGTGGTGCTAAGGAACCTCTGAACAAGTCTGGGTAATTTGAATTACGTCCATAGTGTCCAAGATCAAGGCGAAGATCGCAGCCAATACCCCAGGGCACCTTCTC
>DUYW01000119.1 GCA_013349825.1 Gammaproteobacteria bacterium
AGGCTATTAGCAAGGTTTTCAACCGAGGAACGAGGTCGAGCAACGAAGATATTGGGCGCTATGGGCGTTAGGCATTTACACATGACTTATTCAGGGGTTCCCTAACTCAATAATATGATTATCTGCCTCATCTTTTAGGTTCGGTCGCCACAAAAACCATACATCCACAGGTAAGCATATAGAGGCAAAATCATCTAGAAATTCAGCTAATGTTATTGAAGTTTTCCCACATAATTGCTGAATATTCTTTCTATTCAACAAGTCACAATACCCTAAATTACTTGTCCTGTTTGGGCTTACGTGCTTTTGCACGTTTCTTTGGTGGAGTGTTTCCCGCCTTCCCCCCTTTTGCAGGCCCTTTACGTTTATTCCGTTTTTTGCTCTGAGGTTCATCAGTGTGATGTTTTTTGGAACGAGGTGGTCGGGACTCGGAGGTCTCGCTTTTGATATGCTCAATCTCTAGTTTCTGTCCAGAGACCCAGCTTTTCCGAAGCGCACGGAATACATCACGTGGCATCCCAGCAGGAAGATCAACAGTGCTATGGGAACTCTGCATGGAGACAGCCCCGACATCATCATGAAAGAGCCCGGCAGTATCAGCAATGGTGGCTACAATCTGCTCTGCCTGAATATTGTGTGTGTTGCCGATAGCGATACGATAGCGCTCATAGCCTTCAGGAACCATATCGCGTGGCTTATTTGAGCTGTTCTTTTTATGCGTTTCTGATTGAGCGGATTTCCCCCCTTTACGGTGTTCCTTGCGATCGCTATTACGTCCCTCTTTGCTGCTGCGGCTATCGCGACTTGTCCTCTCTTTTCGAGGCTTTTCACTTCGCGTCTTTTCCTTACGTGATTCACGCTTCATCGGTAACAAGCTGTCACCTTGCGACATGCTGGCCAGAGCGGCTGCGATCTCCAGTGAGGGGATATCCTGCTCCATCCGGTAGCTCTCGATAATTTGCCGATAGAAGTCAAGGTGCTCCTCCTTGCCGAGTGCATCGGTAATCTGCTGCTTAAAGCGATTGACACGGTGGGTATTGATCTGTTCACGGGTTGGCAGATCCATCTGGGTGATGCGCTGACGGGTCGCTTTTTCAATCGAATGGAGCATCCGCTTTTCACGAGGGGCGATAAAGAGAATGGCATCCCCCTCGCGTCCGGCGCGTCCGGTGCGTCCAATACGATGGACGTAAGATTCGGTATCGTACGGGACATCATAGTTGATAACATGGCTGATGCGTGGCACATCCAGCCCGCGTGCAGCGACATCGGTTGCTACCAGCACATCAAGCTGCCCTCCTTTGAGTTTGTTGACAATCTGTTCCCGCATCTTCTGTGGGATATCGCCATTCAGTGCATCGGCGGCAAAACCACGTGCGGAGAGCTTTTCAGCAAGTTCAACGGTCATGGTCTTGGTACGTGAGAAGATGATGATGCCATCGGTCTCTTCCACCTCCAGAATTCGGGTCAGTGCATCCAGCTTGTGCATTCCACTCACCATCCAGTAGCGTTGGCGTACCGTCTCTGCAGTGGTGGTTTTGACCTTGATGCTGACCAGTGCAGGGTTGTTAAGATAGGTCTCAGAGATCTTGCGAATCTGGTTAGGCATGGTGGCAGAGAAGAGGGCGGTCTGGTGTTCTCTGGGAATTTGCTCCAGTACCCACTCCACATCATCGATAAAGCCCATGCGTAACATCTCGTCGGCCTCATCCAGCACAAGACAGCGCAGGGTGTTGAGTTTAAGGCTACCTCGACGCATATGGTCCATGACCCGGCCGGGTGTGCCGACAACGACATGTACACCTCGATCCAGTGCCCGTAGCTGTTGACGATAGTCCTGGCCACCATAGATGGGGACAACATGAAACCCCTTAAGTTTGTTGGCATAGTGCTGAAAGGCCTCAGAGACCTGAATGGCCAATTCACGGGTTGGTGCCAGTACCAGTACTTGAGGTTTCTTCAGGTTGAGGTCAATTCGGCTCAAGAGTGGTAGCGCAAAGGCAGCGGTCTTACCGGTGCCTGTCTGTGCCTGTCCAAGAATGTCTCTTCCTTCCAGTAGATGAGGGATCGCCTCCGCTTGAATAGGAGAAGGGGATTCATAGCCGATTTCGACAATAGCCTGAAGTACATCAGGGGCAAGCCCCAGCGTAGCGAATGAGGGCTGTGCCGACTCTTTATTGGATTCTGTCATGATATTTTGTGGGCTCCTTGGCCCTGGGTGGGTAGAGTGCAGCTATTGCTTGGGTTGAATAGTGACGTGCCAGCTGGCTGCTTTACCGTTATGGGTACCGCTGAGCTTGAGGATAGAGCCAATTGGCTGGTTGAGCGCATGATGAGCAATCTCTTCACCACTCTGGATTGCTTTCCCTTCTACATGGGTAATGATATCACCTGGAGTGAGTCCCGCTTTTGCGGCAGGTCCATCGCGGTAGATGCCAGCCACAATAGCACCATGGGTGGTTGCTACTCCAAAAGAGTTTGCCAGCTCGGGTGTCAGGTTTTGCATCTCCACCCCTATCCAGCCTCGCAGTACCTTGCCATGTTCAATAAGCTGTTGCATCACATGTTGTGCGGTGGCGACAGGGATGGCAAAGCCAATGCCATGAGAGGCCCCGGTTTTGGAGAAAATAGCGGTGTTGACTCCGATCAGGTTACCGTGTGCGTCGATGAGTGCGCCACCAGAGTTGCCCGGATTGATCGCAGCATCGGTCTGAATAAAATTTTCCTGATTACTGATACCGAGCTGACTGCGGTTGGTGGCGCTGATAATCCCCATGGTGACGGTCTGCCCAACCCCAAAGGGGTTACCGATCGCCAGCGTTACATCACCGACACGCAGTGGTTTTGACTGACCAAAGGTGATGGCGGGTAGTGCATCCATTTTCACCTGTAACAGTGCAAGATCGGTATCGGGGTCACTGCCGATCAAACGTGCCTTACTGGTTCGTCCATCATGCAGTGAAATCTGAATCTCGTCTGCACCATCAATCACGTGGTTATTGGTCAGGATATACCCCTCTTTGCTGACAATAACCCCGGAACCCAGGCTGGTTTCCAGCCGTTTGCGTGGTACTACCTGTAGTTGTTCACCAAAGAAATGGCGAAAGATCGGGTCATCAAACAGGCTGATACGACGTTCGGTCACCACCTTGGCGGTATTGATATTTACTACAGCAGGTGCGGCCCTACTTACAGCATCTGCGTACGAAGCCGGACCCATACCAATGGGGTGGTCTTCGCTCTGCTGAATCTCCACAACAGGCCCAGAACGGACAAAGATTTCCGGGCGCAGCAACATCAGCAGAAAGAGCCCTGCCAAAGCAAAAGTGGCCAGCCGAATCAATGCGGTAATGGATGAATTCATGCACAGATGATAACGAAATTGTGATACAAATACTTGCTAATAATTGAAAGTATGGATATGGAATGAGACGAAATCAGCTGGTTGAATCACTGAATGCGCTATTGGAGATTGATCGATATCGGGACTACGCACCCAATGGGCTGCAAGTTGAAGGGCGAGATGAGATCAATACGATTGTGACTGCCGTTACAGCCTCACAGAATGTGATTGATGCTGCGATTGAGCGCAAAGCGGACCTGTTACTGGTTCATCATGGTTATTTCTGGAAGGGTGAAGAGCTCCGTATTGTTGGTTTGAAGCAGCAGCGGTTGAAAAAATTGTTAGAGCACGAGATTAATCTGGTGGCTTACCACCTTCCGCTCGATGGTCATATCCAATTGGGTAACAATGCACAGTGGGGACAACGACTCGGCTGCGAAATAAAGGGTACTCTGGAGCAGGCTGAACTGGTCTGCCAGGGTGAATTTGAGCAGCCGCTTACCCTGGACCAATTGAGTGAAAAAGTGGCCGCAGGCCTGGAAGGGCGCCCCCCGTTGGTGATTGCAGGTCATCAGCACCCCATTCAGCGCATTGGTTGGTGTAGTGGCGGCGCACAAGACTATCTGGTCCATGCAGCAGAGGCTGGATTGGATGCCTATCTCTCGGGCGAAGTTTCAGAACGCACTTACCATGAAGCGATGGAGTTGGGGATTTGTTATCTGGCTTGTGGTCACCATGCGACAGAGCGAGGTGGTGTCATGGCGTTGGGAGAGTGGGTCCGTGAGCAGTATGGTCTGGAGTGTCATTTTATCGATGAGAGTAACCCAGTCTGAATAGATTGATACTCTGAATAGATTGATACTATGAAATTGAGAAATTGAAGAGTGTTATTGAATATAAAATAGTCGCAGGTTATTGAAAACCGGTGTGACGATTAGCCTCTTTGGTGGCCTGTTGCATACACTTTATGTTTTTCATTGAGGCATCAAATCGGCTAAAAATAGCAGATATGTTGCCTTCAGCATTTTCTTCACTGTAATCAAGTACGATTGCATTCGCTTTACAGCGACAGTAAAAATCGATGTAGACAGGGTGGTTCTGAACACCTCCAGTCTGCTGTATGACCTCTTCAAACTCCAGAATATTTAATAGTTCAAATTTCTCTTTAATGCTGTTTGCGGTGCTATTAGTCGCCCCAATATTTTCGATAACCTGTTGGATTTGTTGAATATTTGTTGAGCGCTTGAGTATTTTTTGAGTGGATGCTTTGATGCACTGTTTTTTGATATTGGAAAAATGCTGCTGACTCCATTGAGCCTGACTGTAAGAGGTGAAAAACAGGAGAACCAGTAGCCTTAACAAGATCATACTTATCTTGTAACCGTTGGGGCAGAGGTCTCTAAATCTGTGATCAGCATTCTGAATGGCGACCACAGAAGGAGGGTAGATGCATTGGTGGTTATCATGTTGTTGATTACAAAGGTTAGGAATAACGATTCACACACTTCTGAATAGTTAAGAGTCCTATGTTCTACTCTCTCTTTTTTGTCTTCTTTTTCTTCTTCTTTTTTTTACCTTTGCCTTTTTTCTTTTTCACCATACCGACAGTTTTGTGTTTGAACCTTCCTTTGATATTGTTTTTATAGAATTTTCCTTTTGATATTGATTCGATCAGACGGTCATAAGTTGAGAATGGCACTTTGTAGAAGTGAACGATTTTACCGCTCTTGAATTCGACTTCGAGGACTCTCTTCTTATCAATATAGCCGGCAGAGACAATACCGGAGGCTCCAATAGGGGTGCGCTCTATTGCATGGCCTATGTTTGTTGCTATGGACAAAAAAGTGAAAAGAGTGATGGCTCGTATACTGATCATGAGAGATGAATGCTGGTATTAGGGAACCTCTGAACAAGTCTGGGTAATTTGAATCACGTCCATAGTGTCCAAGATCAAGGCGAAGATCGCAGCCAATAGCAGGCTATTAGCAAGGTTTTCAACGAAGATATTGGGC
>DUYW01000194.1 GCA_013349825.1 Gammaproteobacteria bacterium
TATGAATGCCATTGGGCATTCAAGGTCATCTAAGGATAACCGTAGTTAATTCAAGAGAGGACAACGAAGCAGATGGCCCCATTCAGACTTACCCAAAGGGAACCTCGCTCCGAGCCCAATACAGCGTTACAGCCATTTGACATAGAGTGACTATGCCAGCATGACTGCGCCTTGTCTTGGATTCGGGGCGAGAGTTCTGAGACGGTCAAAACAATGTTGTCGGAGTACTAGTGTTTGCATATTATAAATGGTGGTCGGAGGTGCCATAACAAACATAAAGTAGGCTATTGTTTTATATTAATTTAATACACGCCCAACAATTAAAATACCGTCATTTATACCGTCAATAACTATTTTCCCCAGTCATATTCATTGACTGGATGAGGGCTTGCAATCTATATTATTATTAGTGTGTTACGAGAGTTGTGAGGATTTGCTAATGTTCCGTGCCCGCTTTTTCTTCCATATTAATGTCAGGGCTGCTGTGCAATCCTGCAGCCATGAGGGCCACCTTGTGTTGATCCCTTATAAGAGATGCTCTTGCTCTTCGTTCTTTTCGCTCTGCACCCATTCTCCATAGGCTTACAGCAAGCCATAATGCATTGGCTATAACAAAATATGACAACAGTTGTAGGCTTCCTGGTACCCACTTTCCTGCACCGTTATAAGTTAATAATGCTGCGTGGATAAATGTGTATGCAATCAAGATTGAAAATATAGCAACTACATTGTACCGAGATGAACAAAAGACAGGATTTGTTGTAAAAGTGTCCCACAATCCCTTGACCGTTCGGATACCTGCATTTGTTGAGGCGTCTTTGAAGTTAAGTGCCTGTAACTCATGTACAAGCGCCCACATTTCTTCCTTATGATCCTTGTCAAAGTACTGTGCCAAAGCAAATAAGGCGCTTGTGATAATTACAAGGCCATTTAATTGCATCGTTAGGGCTGACATATCGATAGCGGTAGTTACACATTCTGCGGTTGCTGTAATAGCGTCCGCCGCAGTAGCTACTGCCTCAGCAGCAGACTGATCTGCTGCCTCAGCGGCAGATTGATGTTGACTCATGCGGCAGTTATTTTTGCAGAAAAATCACTGATTTTGATAAGCAAATTATCATATATGTCGTGAAGAAACTTTCCCATTTCTGGGTGCCCAAAATTTGCAACAGCTTTTGTGCTGGCATGATCAGTTTCTAGCCTATATCGACGATCACCAACAAGAAGGAAGTGAGGGTGGCTTGAAAGATCATAGCCTGCAGGTGCTGTAATAACTTTTCCTTTTGGGTGACTTGATACAAGACTCAGAAGGTCGCCTTTCTTAAATTTATCACTGTTATCCAGTACGACCAGCTCAACAGGGACGCCAGAATCCAATACGGCACGCATTTCATTGGTCAATTTGTCGTAAAAATCAGGGTTTAAGTGACCACTAACTAAGCGAACCTCTTCTTTTTTTTCGGCGGCAACCTCAAGCAAGTTCTTGAACAGCATTTGAGCATGTTCCCAAGAAGCGTTATTGATGTTCAGATTCTGTTCATTTCGACGAGCGTTCTCAATGATTTTTAGGTAACGCTCAGCATGGTTTTGCGGCATGTTTTACCTCCAGAGACAAGAAAATCTGCGCAATATTTAAAGAGGCAGAGAGTATAAGTTGAGATAGTTTCTCTAGTGAGTGTACAGTACAAGATGATTTGATGGCAATAGGCTGTTGAATTTGTCTTGTATTATGTTGATATTATTGTGTTTTTGAAGGGGGGTGCGTGCGGAGTCTCTCTTGGTGTTCTGGACTTGTTGGCTAGCATAACCAAAGACTTTATTAAATATTATAATCAGGCGGTTGCTGTATAAAGCGTTTGACGTGATACGCCATACTCTTTGGCCAACGTAGACTTTGCCTCTCCCTGAGAGATCCGCTGCTTGATCTCTTCCACCTGTTCAGCACTCAGCTTCGCCTTACGTCCGATCTGCTTACCAGCCGCCTTAGCCTGAGCCATACCCTCTTTACGGCGCTCATTGATCAGTGACCGCTCAAACTCAGCAAAGGCCCCCATCATTTGAAGCATACAGACCTGCATAGGGTTCTCTTCACCCGTGAAAGTCAGGCTCTCTTTGTGAAACCGGATCTCAACACCCTTTGAGGTGACCTGCTCAACGATAGATTGCAGGTCAAAAAGATTACGAGCCAGACGGTCGATAGAGTGGACGTGAAGAACGTCACCCTCTCTGACCCACTCTATACACTCCAGTAGCTGTGGGCGCTTTGCATCCTTTGCCGATGCCTTTTCGGTGAATACTTTGTCCAGATCGATACCTGTAAGCTGTCTGTCGGTATTCTGACTATATGATGAGACTCTGGTATATCCGATCTGTGGCATGGTGCTGCTCCTGCTTGTTTGACTGTATAAATATATCTTAGACCTATAATTACATAATGTCAAGCAATTACTTAATAGTTTATGGACATTTTACCAAATCAAGACATTTATGTATGTATTTTATTTAGACCTATCTTTACATAGAGTAAAACAATTATTTTATAACCTTTATGGACACAAAGAAACAATAACTTATAGAAGGTACTATCCAGTGTCTATGTAGTATAGCTTGTTGGACACTAGGCCGGAGAAATCAATGGACACTATCTTGGTCACGGATTTGTGACGTGGGCTGGAGAAATTGGTGGTCATCTTCTTGGTCACGGATTTGTGACGTGGGCTGGAGAAATTGGTGGTCATCTTCTTGGTCACAGATTTGTGACGTGGGCTGGAGAAATTGGTGGTCATCTTCTTGGTCACAGATTTGTGACGTGGGTCGGAGAAATTGGTGGTCATCTTCTTGGTCACAGATTTGTACTGCGGTTCTGAGAAATCAGTGATCACAAAGTTACCAATACCTGGTCAATCTTCATTATATTATTAAAGCGAATAATTGAGCGTTCGCCGGAAAATTACCAGACAACCACCCGCACCAGCACCAGCACCAGCACCAGCACCAGCACCAGCACCAGCACAACATTACAGAAACCTGGTCAAACTCAATTATTTCATTCAATTGAATAATTGAGTATTCGCCCATAGATAACAAGTAAGGCATACTGCCGCTCATGGAAGCCCTTTTTATTCTATTACTAATCTTTATTGTCCCCTATCTCTTCCTGAGATCCGTGGTAAACCATATCTTCAGCGGTCACTTCACTCCCTTTGACCATAACGATGATGACCCAATAGACCGGAGTTTTCCTGAAACTCAGTAAAACTCTATCCAGACACTCTCAACTTTGAGACAACCCTACCCCAATACAGTCACAGCATTTAGGCCGGCTCAAATTTGAGCGGGCTAATCAAACAAAAGCAAACCCCCAGCGGAATGCGCGGAGGGGTGGAACGGTGCCAGATGGAGAGGTACTGATACAGTTAGATAGAGGACGTGATAGATGGTGGTTGATGCAGTCTTTACAGCTACACCCAAAATGCATCAATCAACTCACCCTCATCATCGAGCAGCCACCACTCAACCCCTGAGTCTGTTGGTACTCGGTGCAGTTGATCACCTAGACTCAGATACTCCATAACCGCAACTCTGATCTCTTCAGGTACCAAAGGGTGATCAAGCGGAATAGGCTGCTCTTCCGGCCACGGCTCCTCTTGCGGTTTCTTTTTCCAGAACATGGAGCCATTAAAGCACAGGTATGCTCCGCTCTTGATAAATCTCCAGCCGCTTGCGGTGGCTCGACACACTAAAGGCGCAGCGGTCTACCAGATCCGCAATGTATGCCTTGCTCTTTCCCTCGTAGGGGCGAAGTATCCGGCCAATAGCCTGAAGTAAACGGGTACGGCCACTCACTGGGGTGGCCAACATGAGTGCACCCCATCGGGCATAATCCAGACCTTCACCCAACATGCTATAGGTGCCTACAGTGACTTGAGCCTGTCCTGCCTGTTCCAGTGCAGTGCGTTTCTCTTTGGCGGGTAGTTTGCCATGAATTAATACTGACTCACCTTGTATCAGCTGGTGGAGCTGCTCAGCATGTTCTATTCGATCTGTCAGCACCAGCACTGGTACAGTTGCAGCGGCCTTGTCAGCAGTTGCCGCAATCAGGCGGTTGCGTGATTCGCTGTCTACCAGTGATTGCAGATACTCCCGCCACTCATCTACCGGCCCCGGATCAAAGCCGGTATGAATCACCTTCACAACAGCAGGGACGGTACCGCCGGTCTGCTCGATCTCACTCAGCGCCACGGTTGCCAGCACTGGCCCCACAATACGGTAGAGCAGCTCCTCTAGCCCGTCCTCACGCTCTGGGGTTGCTGTCAGTCCGTAGCGGTATCGGGCGTGCATGGTGGCCATTACCTGCGTGAAGGTGTTGGCGGGGACGTGGTGACACTCATCCACCAACACCAGCCCATAACCTTTAGCACAGTCTTTCGCCTTCTCTTGCTGTTTATGGAGGGTTTGCAACATTGCTACGGTAATCTCTTCGCCTTCATTCCACTTGCCCCCACCAATGGTACCGGCCTCGACCCCCATCACCTCTTTGATGACCTTGCGCCACTGGTCAGCAAGCGCCGAAGTGTGAACGAGGATCAGCGCCCGCTGTCCACGCTGTCGAATCAGCTCCAGCCCGATGAAGGTTTTACCGGACCCCGTAGGGGCCACAATAAGCCCCTGCTCACCTCCTGCTGCAGTGGTGGCGGCTATGGCCTGATAGTCTCGCAGCGTTACCCCAGCAAGCGCCGAAAGGGTACAGGCTGAATCTGTGCGCCAGTCGATCACATTCACTTGGTCGCGAATCTCTTCCAAGTAACCACGCGGCACCGTCAGCGAGTCACTGCCCCCAGACCGATAGACCTCAAGCAATGATGGGATACGATTGGTTGCTCTGCCATGCCTGACCGCCTGAAGATAGCGAGGGTTATCAAACGTGTGAGCGTTCATTGCCCCCTCTATCAATACAGGGTCACCATGCAGGGTGAGTTCACTGTCTATTGTTGCTTGGTTCATATCAAATCAACCCCCTTATGTGAGTCTTGTTAATAGATCTTTGTTGCGGTGCTCTCTACCCGTACCGGTACAAAACAACCCCCTTAAGAAGATCTCACCAATAGGATTTGACCGGGGCGAGAATTACCCTCACCAGCCAACCCCCTAGAAGGACCCACCCCATAAGCTCAACTGATAATCCTTTTATCTGTAACTCATTGGTTTTCATCCAAGTGGTGTTTTCTCTATTCAATTTCTCTGTAACTTCTCAATAACCCCATGCAGTTACGCTTTCAGCAGGCAGACTTTTCCACTCAGCAAATCTGGTAGATAGGGGATCCTGTTTTCAGCAGATGTTCG
>DUYW01000260.1 GCA_013349825.1 Gammaproteobacteria bacterium
TTCGGCTTTGTCCTCTGGATAAATTTAAAGTTTGATTTGGTATCATTCTGCTTGGTTGAAACGCGGTTAAAGAAATCCATCCCCAGTAGGTTCATCCCTGCCTGATAGATCTCATTGGTGACGTGGTCACCGTGGTATAACCCGCAAACAATAAAATTCTCCAACTCATTGAGCCGATCCTTGAAATCAAATTTGATCGATCTCGCAATGTGTTGCGCCATGGCCCGCCAATCCTGAGCGGTATAGATAACCGTTACCGGGCTACTGGTTGTGCCCCCTGTACTCTTGTTTCGGTAGGCCCCTTTGTGGATGTCCCGCTCATCATGAAAACGACACTCCGGCAGAAAGGATCGATAGTGGTTATTGGAGAGGTGTAGTTTTGTGGTCTCTGGGATCTCAAAGGCAAATTGGCTGAGAGTGGTGATGTTGTTGATGGTGCTTTCTGAAATATTCTGAAAATGGTGCTTATAAAATGGCACAGACCTCTTTGCAAAGAGTGCCGTCTGCTTGGCAGACTCCAGAGTCATTTGCTCGCGTTTGTCATGATCCATGGTATCCCAACAGAGGTCGAGATAGCTGGGGGTATTCAATTGCATCGATACTGGAACCGTTATTGATATTCATCCATGCAGGTATGTTCTGATGCAGTGTATAGCTCTGATACGGTTTAATACCCTGTGGAAGAAAGTGTTATCTTCTTTGAAGTGCATACTTACATTTACAGAAAAAGAAATCAATATTTTCCATGAAATAGATATTTTCGTATTCTTTACAGGAAAGCAAAACTATCATGCTGAGGCATGGGGATAGGCGAACGCATTACGATTGGCAGAAAGCAGAAGGGACTTTCTCAACAACAACTTGCTGACCAAGTGGGGGTGACACGCGCCTCTTGTAGTCAGTGGGAGCGTAATGTCAGCGCCCCCAGCGTGAACCACTTGGCGGAGGTTGCCCGTTTATTGGAGTTGCAGTTTGAGTGGTTGGCGACTGGTCGCGGTCAGAAGGATTTTGTCGTCACATCCGGCAAGGTCTCTGAACCACCTCCTGCCACACCCTACAATACGCGCAATGATGAGCTTTCCGAACTATTCCAACTACTGCCCCACTCGCTACAAGATGCGGTCTTTGCACTGGTGAAGGCGCAGATTGAGATGGTACGCCCCTCAAAGCCCTCTACGGGTAATACTTCGCCAATCTCCAGGCGTTAAACTTTTAATCGTCTTTCTGGGACCGCCGCAAGACATTACTTACGCTCGGTTCTATTTTTATTGGCAAACCCCAGATAAAGCAGCAGCAGGATAACCGCCAGCAGTCCGGTGAAGAGTTTTACCAGTACGCCACTAACGAGAATGGTGAGGATCAGTAGTCCAAAGGCGATCCATGCCGTTTTTTTATGCTGAACGAGTAATGCCTTGATGGTGTACCCTACACCTCTCGACTTTGGCGTACTTTCTACATCAATGATCGAGGGTGCCCCGCAGTGGGGGCAGACGGGTGCAAGCGTCGAGACCTCTCTACCGCACTCATAACACTGGATTAACATGATCCTTTTCCTAAACATCTTGATTACCTATAGCCAGATCATACTATGAAACTTAAAGCGACCATGACTCTCTTTGCCCTTCTGCTGTGGCACCACACTTCGGCTAATGCTGAGGAGAACCGTCAGTTGGTGGAGTTACCTAAGATGATGCAGCACCATATGATGGCCAATATGCGCGACCATTTAACGGCGCTTGATGAGATTTTATCCAAAATGGGGCAAGCTGAGCTGGACCAGGCCGCTGAAATTGCAGAGCAGCGGCTGGGGATGAGTTCTCTGGGTAGCCATGGCGCTGACCATATGGGGCCGTTTATGCCTGAAGGGATGCGCAACACCGGCACCGGTATGCACCACGCCGCCTCCCGTTTTGCCTTGAGGGCGCAGGAGGGTGATCTAAACGCTGCGCTGCTCGCCTTGGGTGAGGTGACCCGTGCCTGTGTTGCCTGTCATGCCGGTTATCGTATTCGCTAGTAAATTCGCTTCTTTTAAGTCACCAACGGGTACGGTGCTGTTTTTTTGTAAACGAAGCGCTGTAAAGCTACCGGGCTGCGGCTGACGTATTGCTACATCGCAGTAATCGCGTAATCAGAGAGTCTTGAGCGCTCGCCCATCTTGAGGGTGACGTGTCCGCTATGGGGCCAGTTTTTGAAACGGTCCACCGCATAGGTGAGACCGGAGCTGGTCTCTGTCAGATAGAGGGTATCGATCTGTGCGAGGTTACCGATACAGACGATTTTGGTCCCCGGACCGGCACGGGTCACCAGCGCCTTCATCTGTTTGGAGGTGAGGTTCTGCGCCTCATCAATAATCAGATAGCGCTCGGCAAAGGTGCGTCCACGCATAAAGTTCATGGAGCGGATCTTGATGCGGTGGTTGATCAGCTCCTGGGTCGCTTCACGCTCAAACGGGGTGCTCTTATCCTTCATGGTGAGCACCTCCAGGTTGTCCATCAAGGCCCCCATCCACGGGGCCATCTTCTCCTCTTCGGTACCGGGGAGAAAGCCGATGTCTTCACCCAGTGGGATGGTGATTCGGGTCATGATGATTTCACGGAAGAGATTCTGCTCCAGGGTCTGCTCCAGACCGGCCGCCAGTGCCAACAGGGTTTTACCGGTACCGGCAGGGCCTAACAGGGTGACAAAATCAAACTGTGGGTCCATCAGCAAATTGAGCGCAAAGTTCTGCTCGCGGTTACGGGCCTGAATGCCCCACACCGACTGGTTCTCGGAGCTGTAGTTATGGACCCGCTCAACGGTTGCCTGCTGATCCTCAATAGAGCGGATCAGGTAGTCGTTACCGGGGGCATTGGGGTCTGTGAGGAATTCACCCGCCTCCCACTCTGGCACCTCTTCCCCCTCCAGTCGGTAGAGGGTGTGACCCTCATCCTGCCAGCTCTTGAGGTCTTTGCCATACGAATCCCAGAAGTCGGGATCAATTTCGTGAAATCCGGTGGTCAGCAGATCGACATCATCCAGCACCTTGTCGTTGCGGTAGTCTTCACTGTTGACACCGAGAATTGAGGCCTTGATTCGGAGATTGATATCACGGGTAACCAGACGTACATCATTATGCTGCTTTTGCAGACCCAATACGGTGGCGAGAATACTGTTGTCTGCGGTATTTCCGGGCAGAGACTCCGGTACTTTGACCCCATTGGTTGAGGTCTGAAAGAAGAGTCGCCCGGAGGATTGATCTTTGAGATTACTGAGCGTACCCGGTGGCTGCAGTGAGATTCCACCATCAATTTCATCCAGCGCACTATTCTCAACCAGCTCATCGATAAAGCGGGAGACCTGGCGTACGTTTCGGGCGATTTCAGAACCCCCCTTCTTGCCCCGGTCCAGCTCTTCAAGTACGACCATCGGCAGATAGACATCATGCTCCTGAAAACGGAACAGGGAGGTCGGATCGTGCATCAGGATGTTGGTATCCAATACAAAAAGACGTTTTTCTGTACTCATCTTATTTTCCATTGTAGCTCTCTCGACATTAACTATTCCTTAGATCATACCTACTCACCACCACTTTCACATCCGTTTGTTGGGGAACCTCTGAACAAGTTTGGGTAACTTGTTCAAAGATTCCTTCGTTGATTATGACAGCTCAGTAAAATAGCCTCTGATGTATACTTGTCGAATGAATTTTCCCGATGATGAGCCTCTCTGGGTCGATGAAAAACGGCTCCTGTTGCTTGCTCCGCCGACTGTGGTGCGCAAGCAGTTGACGCAGTCCGGGTCACTCACCAAGACCATTACCCAGTCCTGTGATCAACGCTTTAAGGTGGCTGTGATTCAGCAACAGTTTGCCACAGTGGAACTCTCTGAGCGCCACCGGTTACACCTCTCTACAACGGCCACTGCCAATATCCGTACCGTTCTGCTCCACTGCGGCAATCAACCCTGGGTCTTTGCCCGCACCACGATTCCACACTACGCATTAAGGCGCTCTCTGAGAAGGCTCATTCAACTGGGCAATCGCTCTCTGGGGGCGGTACTGCACCGGTCACGGGCGATGGAGCGCAGCAATGTAGAGTATGCCTGCTTCACCCAACAGCACACGCTGTTTCAGCAGGCGACCCGGCATTTGAAACAGCCCCCGGAGATGCTCTGGGGGCGGCGTATCCTCTACCGTATTGATGGTGACCCTTTACTGGTTAATGAGCTGTTTCTGCCCTGCTTTCCTTTCGGCACCACGCGATAGAGGTTCAACATGGATTTCCCGATTGAACTACTGCTCTCCCCTTTTGCCCTGGCTGTGGTCTGGTTTTACTGGCGCAAGCAGCAGAACAAGAGAAAGGGGGATGCATTCCAGCAAAAGAGAGAGCAGGGTATTCTGGCCGATGAGTCCTTCTCTGATCTGCTCTCTATCGAGGGTAAACGGGCGGTTGAAAAAGAGAAGGAGGAGGAGCGTGAAGAGAAATCCTGCTCCACAATTCGTAGCTGGGAGTAATTTTGACGGAGTGCTGTTCGAGTAGCCGGTTTATCCGGCAATATAACTATAGCGCCACTGCACTCCGCTCTGCTGTTGTAGCAGTGTCAGCAACTGGTCGGATGGCACCGCTTCACCTTCATAGATATTCCAGAGTGATAGCCCTGTTTTTCCATAGGCTGCGGTCTTGCGCCAGGCAATCTGTTGTACCGGTTGGATTGAACCGCAGTTTTTACAGTGTATGGAGATTGCCCCCTGCTCATCCACCGTCTGTTTCTGTTCTGCGCTGAAACGCTGTTTACATTGAGGACAGGCTGCCTTGAGGTTTTTTCCCATTAGCAGTTGCGGTGTGACACGGCTCTCCAGTTGCAGATAACAAAAAGGCTGCTGCGGATCATCCGTTGAGGGGGTGAGCTCTATATTAGGTGAACAGCCGAGAAAGAGAAAGGCATCAAAGAAGCGATCTCCAACCTGATAGCTCTGCTCACCATATTCTATCGGCAGTGGTGCCTCTACAAACTGTCGCTGATGCAACAGCTCCAGCAGCGGTATTGGATCTACGGAGTGGTAGGGATCGAGAGGATAGAGCAGTAGTCGATTCAGGTTAGCCACTCTACTCAGACATCCAAGAGAACCATTGTTGAGGCAGCCTGGGTGCTTGTCCGAGAATAGAAGTCGTAACGAGGGGAGGCTGATTTGAGACCGATTTTGTCATCATTTGAGGCGAATAGTTCCACTATTTAAGGAACCCCTGAATAAGTCATGTGTAAATGCCTAACGCCCATAGCGCCCAATATCTTCGTTGAAAACCTTGCTAATAGCCCGCTATTGGCTGCGATCT
>DUYW01000110.1 GCA_013349825.1 Gammaproteobacteria bacterium
AACGGAGTTCATGCTGGTATTGCTGGCTACACTGGTACTGGTGCTGGTGATACAGATACCTTTGATGCAGTTGATATGATCATCGCTTATGACAACGGTCCTCTGTCTGCTAAGATATCACATGAAATACTGAATGGATCTGTTGTAAGCCCTGCTGTTACTGCTGTTGCTGCTGTTGGTGATACAGATACCGCACAGGGTACTAGTGAAGTTACTGCTATTCCTGAAGGCTCTGACCAAGAGACTACCTCAATCAGCGTAAAATATGCAATGGGTGACCTAAGCGCTGCAGTTCTACACGTTAGTCAAGATAACGCAGGTGGTGTTGCAGGTGCTGACGCCGATGATCTGATGCTGCGTCTTGATTACAAGATGGGTAATAACAAGATCACCTTGGGCCACGCACAAAATGAGACTTCTGGAGCTGCTGACGTTGACGTAACTGCTCTTGAGTTGACTCACAGCATGAGCAAGCGCACTTCAGTATATGTTGGTATGAGTGATTCAGATACTGACACTGCTGACAACACTTATGTTGGTATGATCCACAAGTTCTAATCTGGCCTTACGTCAAACCCAGAACTGATTCTTCGGAATCTGAAAGCCGCCCCGCCTAGTGGGGCGGCTTTTTTTATTGGTCACCAGAACTTGACAAAACTCACCACGTACATGAAAGTAAGTCATTATGAGCACAACAACCTTTGATACACTACAATTTGTAGAACGACTAACCCAGGCAGGCATCTCACCAGAGCATGCGAAGGCAGAAGCAGAAGCGCTCAAAGACGCTCTGAAATCAACAGAAATCGTATCCAAGGCCGACCTTCAAATTGCATTAGCTGAGCTTCACTCAGACCTGATCAAGTGGATAGCAGGACTGGCTTTTGCCCAGATTGCACTTTTAGTCGCACTGCTATTGAAATAGAGCACAACCATCAGAGCAACAAGCCGTTTCATGCTATGATCAGACCTATGAAACTGCCGCTCCTGCTACTTATACTCCAACTACTACTTCCCAGCACCACAATTGCTGCTGAGACTGCCACCAAAGAGGATATTCGTATGGTGGTAGAGGTGATGCGCGACCAGCACCGGCTCATTGAAAAACGGTTTGAGCAAATCGATAGGCGTTTTGAACAGATCGACAAGCACTTTGAACATATAGACAAACGGTTCGAACTGGTTGAAAAGGGGTTTGAACAGATTGATAAGCGTTTTGAGTTCATACA
Organism: Gammaproteobacteria bacterium; assembly: GCA_013349825.1. Lineage (GTDB taxonomy): Bacteria > Pseudomonadota > Gammaproteobacteria > Thiopontia. The sequence continues at coordinate 1,230 of DUYW01000110.1, forward strand.
ATCTCTATTAATAGCCCTTTTTGTAGCCAGCATCGGCAGTCCGTTTCTAGTAGAACGCTATCGTCAACGCCGTGACCAGCAGGATCAGGAGATCATTCGTGGCTCTGACCGACTCTTTGCTGCCATGCGTGAAGCTGCCAACCATGACCCCAAGTTGAAAGAGATCCTTTCTGCTGCCAGGCTGCTGTAGCCCTCCTCCGCCTCCCCAAAAAATAGGGGGCGCTCTTCAAAATAGCAACAGCAGATCATTGAGGAAATTCCTCCCCAGCACGGTCACACACAACCGCCTCTCTTCCCACTGAAGCAGCCCCCGGCCTATTCCCTCTTCTACAGCACCAGCGACTACCCCCCATTCACACCCGGTTCTTTGCTCGAATTGATCCGGTTGCAGCGGCTCTAATCTCCTTAATCGATTCATCATAAATTCAGAAGGTAATTGCTCAGGCTCCACAACAGAGTGACTACTAAGCACACTTTCTGTCCCCGAAGAAAAGATATATTGCTGTGGATTTCGGTGCCGTGTGCTACGGGTCACACTACCGATTACAACACTGGTTAGTTTAGAGTGTGCCCCAGCACCAATCCCCAGATAATCCCCAAAATTCCAGTAGTTGAGATTATGACGACACTGCTGCTGTGGTCGTGCATAGGCCGATATCTCATATTGTATCAACTCTTCCTGCTGAAGCAGCTGCTGCCCCTCTTGCTGAATCTCCCAAAGTTGATCATCATCAGGCAATCGTGCCGGCGGCGTATGACCAAAGGGGGTATTGGGCTCCATCGTCAACTGATACCAGGAGAGATGCCCTACCCCCATCGCAACCACCCGCCGAAGATCCTCGGTTGCCTGCTCTATACTCTGCTCTGGTAGACCAAACATCAGATCAATATTAACCCTGTCAAACCCGACCTCTTGCGCCACCTCTATTGCTCGTATCGCCTCATCCCCGGTATGAATTCGACCAATCTTTCTCAATGATTCATCGTACAAACTCTGCACACCGATAGAGAGCCGGTTCACCCCTGCCTGCCGATAACCGTAAAAATAGCCCTCATCCACAGCACCAGGATTGGCCTCAAGCGTTATCTCGGGACCACCCCCCAAAGGGAGACGCGCCCTGACCCCCGACAGTAGGTGTGCAATCTCTTCATCCGGAAAGAGGCTGGGGGTTCCTCCGCCGATAAAGATAGAGCGTACCGGACGCCCCCAGACTTTGGGCAGCTCCCACTCCAGATCTTTTAATAACGCATCTACATAGGCACGATAGGGTGGAGTAGTTACTGCATGCGAGTTGAAGTCACAGTAGGGGCACTTCTGCAGGCACCACGGAAGATGGATATAGAGCGAGAGCGGAATGGCTGCCGTAAAGTGCAATGGGGTCAGGAGAGCAGCTCCACCAGTTTCTTCAACGCCTGTCCACGATGGCTTAACTTGTTTTTTACTTCAGCCGCCAACTCTGCAGAGCTGCAGCCTTGTTGTGGAACCCAAAAAAGAGGGTCGTAACCAAACCCGTTCTCTCCCTGTGGCGCAGTAAGAATACGCCCCTCCCAACTACCTTGAGCAACCAACGGCACTGGATCTTCTGCATGACGCATAAAGACCATCACACACTGAAAACGAGCACTGCGTTCAGCTTCCACAACCCCCTCCAGCGCCTGAAGTAGTTTCTGATTATTTGCGGCATCCCCTCCATCCTCCCCCGCATAACGGGCCGAATAGATTCCCGGCGCCCCTTTAAGGTAGTCCACCTCAAGCCCGGAATCATCTGCAATAGCAGGCAACCCTGTATGTGCTGCTGCATTACGTGCCTTGAGGATGGCATTTTCCACAAAGGTAAGCCCTGTCTCTTCCACCTCTTCTACATTGAACTCGGTTTGCGGTATCACCGTCATCTCAAAGTTGGCCAACAACTGGCCCAGCTCACGCACTTTACCCTTGTTACCGGTTGCCAATACCACTTGACCGGCTACACCACTCATTTCAACGCCTCTTGTTGGTGCTCAATCAGATCAGTAATACCCTGTTGTGCCAGTGCCAACATCTGCTGCATCTCTTCCATACTGAATGGTGCCTCTTCTGCGGTACCCTGCACCTCGATGAACTGCCCATCTCCATTCATCACCACATTCATATCGGTCTCGGCACTGGAGTCCTCGTCATAGTCAAGATCCAGCACCGCAGTACCGTTGTAGATTCCTACAGATATTGAGGCAATCGGTGTAACAATCGGGTTCTGTTTCACCACTCCCTTCTTCATCAGCTGGTTGATTGCATCACTCAGCGCCACAAAGCCACCGGTAATCGATGCCGTACGGGTACCACCATCCGCCTGAATTACATCACAATCTACTGTGATCTGCTGCTCCCCCAGAACCTTCATGTCTACCGCTGCTCGCAGTGAGCGTCCGATCAGACGCTGAATTTCCATGGTGCGCCCCCCCTGTTTGCCACGAGCCGCTTCTCGTCCCATTCGACTTCCGGTAGAGCGCGGCAACATGCCATATTCTGCCGTCACCCACCCTTTACCCTGTCCCTTCAACCAACGTGGAATACGGTCTTCTACCGATGCTGTGCAGATCACTTTGGTATCACCAAATTCCACCAGTACCGACCCCTCCGCATGTTTGGTGTAGTTTCGGGTAATCTTGATCTCACGCATCTGATCGGGGGCTCTTTTACTGGGTCGCATAGCAACACTCCTTGTATACTGTTCACATTAAGAAAGGCGCATTATCCAGCAATTCAACGATAGGGTTCAATAAAGATGATCCAAAGTATGACCGCATTTGCACGCAGAGACCTTCAAGCCGAGTGGGGCAGCCTCGCCTGGGAGATTCGTTCCGTCAACCACCGCTATCTGGAGCTGTTTATACGTCTTCCCGAAGAGCTTCGCCCAATCGAAAACAAGATCCGTGAACAGGCCCGAAAAAAACTGGGACGAGGCAAGGTGGAGTGCGGCCTCCGTTTTACCCCAGCCAGCCACAGCAGCAGCGGCCTTCAGCTAGATGATCAATTGGCTCAGCAGGTTGCCACTGCCGCCAAACAAATTGCCCACCATATCGACAATGCTGCACGGGTTGACCCAATGGAAATTCTGGCCTGGCCTGGTGTTATTCAGTCAGAGTCTTTCGACAGCGAACTGATCCAGCAACAGGCGATCCAACTTTTTCAGCAAGCCCTCGAGGAGCTGGTTGATACACGCAGTCGTGAAGGTGGCCGTCTCAAGGAGATGATTCAACAACGCTGCGATACCATGAACCCACTGGTAGCACAGGCCAAAACTGAGATGCCGAAGGTGATCGAGCTGACGCGTCAGAAGTTCCGGGAACGGCTCGAAGAGTTTCTCGAACAAGCTGATGAAAACCGGTTGGAACAAGAGTTGGCGCTACAGGCTCAAAAACTCGACATTGATGAGGAGATGGATAGGCTGACCACGCATTTAGATGAGGTGGAACGCATTTTAAAGAAAGGAGGTGCCGTTGGACGCCGCCTCGATTTTTTAATGCAGGAGTTACATCGTGAAGCCAACACCTTAGGCTCTAAATCTTCTCATATTGAAACCACCCGGATCGCTGTAGAGATGAAGGTATTGATTGAACAGATACGGGAGCAGGTGCAAAATATTGAATGATTTTTCAGGGCGTTTCACAATACATTAAATCGTTATATTTCATAGGATTAAGCAAAAACGCCTTTTCATGCCGTTTCACATTCTTTCACCCTGTCACCAATGAGTGGTGACAGAAATGGTGACAGAAACCTTAAAACCAGTCCATAATACCCATTCCTGTCACCACTTTTAGGCAATGCATTATTATGGCCCAACTCCTCACAGTCACAAAAATCAGATCTCTGATTAAATCAGGCAAACCGGGTAGGCACTCAGCAGGTAACAACCTCTACTTCCGTATAAGCGATGAAGCAACCGCCACATGGGTTGTGCGTTACACCATCTACGGTAAACGCCGAGAAATGACCCTTGGCAACTACCCCTCAATATCACTTGCTGACGCTTATGCTCGCGCACTCCAGATCAAAGAGGATTGTAAAAATGACATTGA
>DUYW01000270.1 GCA_013349825.1 Gammaproteobacteria bacterium
CCTGCTCACTGGTACGGTTAGAGAGGTCATGGTTCCCCGCCGAGATCTCACCAGATCCGGTCTCTACACTCTCTGCTGCATGACGAACTTGGTCTACCAGATAGGAGAGGCTGGTCTGGGTAGCATTAATGGCCTCCTTCATCACCGCCAGTCGACCTTGATAGGCTCCTGTAACTGGGCGGGTCAAATCGCCCTCCCCCATGCGGTTAGCAACTAGGGAGGTCTCCCCAACCGCATGCTCCAGTGACTCCATTGAATGGTTGATATCTCTCTTTAGCTGCTCCAGAGACCCTTTGGCATCAGCATTCATACGCTGCGCAAAATCACCTACCGCCATCTTGGTGATAACCTCACTCACCTGCTGCACAATGTGGTCTATCGAGTTCATCGCACTGTTCACCTGATCCCGAAACAGTGGTTCTACATTATCATCCATACGTACACTCAGATCACCATCAGAGAGCCCTTTCATAACTCGACTCAGTGCCGTCATCGTCTGTTCAACACTGTCTGCTGACCCATTGATTCCAGATTTAAGGGTTGCCAGATCTCCCTTTAGATCCAATTCAACTCGGTGAGCAAAGTTCCCCTTAGCAACCTCACCCACCACTCGATTACTCTCATCAATGGAGGTCTGCAGCTTCTCCAACAATGCATTGAGTGCTATTGCCATAGAGCCAATCTCATCCTGGCTATTCACTGCAACACGAACGGAGAAATCTCCACTACTCTCAATCTCTTTAATTGCCCCTGAGGTTTGATGAATATTATTGACAATACCTCGACCCACAGCAGACCCCATCCATAACATCGCCCCCAACAACAGGACAATCCAGCTGAGCAGAAACAGAAATTGACGCTCAATCTCTGCCAAACGTGCCTGACTATTCTCTACAGTCTCATCACCTATCTGTTCAGCCACCACCTTGATTTTGCCAATTCGAGCCGTCGCAACCTGGAACCACTCACCCGCATCGACTCCAATGTCGTCAACTTAAGAATAAGCAGTTGATATAAAAGAATGTTCCTGTATAATGTGCAGCCACAAAACACTAAAAACGAACCATTTTGGAGAAAAACATGAGTCAACAGACTACCGATCTCCAATATATTCAAGCATTCTCTTGAAAGAGCTGCATCAAGAATCCGCCAGCTCGCCGAAGAGAGTGGATTCATTGCACGTCACCGCACCTCAGACACAGCATTCACTCGCAAGCGCTCCCTGCCATTTCCGGTTCTGGTTAAATTCCTGATGAATAACCTCAAGCGAGCACTGCAAGACGAGCTCGACAGCTTCTTCTCTGTATTGGGGAGCAGCGTAAGTGGTGGTCTGCAACGAGTCGTTACCAAAGCAGCATTGAGCAAGGCACGCAGGAAGCTCAAACATACCGCCTTCATCGAGCTCAATCAAGAAACAGTGAAGATCTTCTACAGTCAGCCAGAGGGCATCAAGCGGTGGAATGGCTTTCGGTTGCTGAGTGTCGATGGATCAAAGCTCAATCTGCCCAATAGTGCAGAGATTGCCGAGCATTTTGGAACCAGTAAGGGTAGTCCACAACCCAGAGCACTACTCTCCAGCCTCTACGACCCACTTAATCAGATGCATGTGGATCAGCAGCTTGCCCCCTTCAAAAGCAGTGAACGAGAGTTGGCCTCACGTCACCTCAATGCAACAGTAGAGGGAGACCTGATTCTCTATGATCGAGGTTACCCTGCCTTCTGGCTCTTTGCACAACACAGAGCAATGGATCGAGACTTTTGTATGCGACTGAGCAGGAGCTTCTATAACGAAGCCAGAGACCTCTATCTACGACCAGAGAGCGACAAGATTGAGGAGTGCGAGATTACACTCACCCCAAACCGTGAGAGCCATGAAAAGTGTAAAGAGCTGGGAGTCTCGGCCGCCCCCATCACCTTGAGGCTTATCCGTGTGCCACTAGATGAGCCAACAGACAAAGAGAGCAAGGAAGAGTATGAGATTCTCATTACCTCGCTGGTGAATCAGCAAGCCTATCCTGCAGAATTGTTTGGTCCTCTCTATCACCTGCGCTGGGGTGTTGAGGAAGGGTACAAGCGGCTCAAGCTACGCAGTGAACTGGAGAGCTGGAGTGGACGAACTGTAGAGTCCATCTGCCAAGATACCCATGCCAAAGCACTTACCCTAAATCTCAACACACTGGCGGTACTGGCTGCGGAAGAGGAGGCGGCTGAACGCCTACGTTGCAAGAAAGAGAGAAAGCACGTCTATGCAGTAAACCGAGCACAGGCACTCTCCAGAATGAAGGATACCGTGGTGAGACTCACCACACTGCTAAACCCAAGAAACCTGATCGATGAGCTAGTTACATCCGCTTCGCAACTGCTGGAACCGGTCAGGCCGGGGCGATCAAACAAGAGAAAACCGAGGCCGGCTGCGGGGCATCGGTACAAGCACAGCTACAAAGGGCTGCGGTGAGGCTTAAGTTAATGACATTGGGCCTTTTACCATCAGGCGATGCGCATCTTGGAGGATCTGCGTGAGGCTGAGCTTGCCACCTCACAAGCTCATGGCACGCTAAAAGGGTCTCTCAAGGTGGCGCTGCCCTCCAGTTTTGGCTTGATGCACCTGGGGCCTGCGATCAATGAATTCCTGATCGAGCACCCTCAAGTTGAGTTTGATCTGGATTTTAATGATCGTGAAGTGGACTTGATGCAGGAAGGGTTCGATCTGGCTATTCGCATCGCCAACCTGCCCGATTCCAGTCTGATTGCACGACGTTTGGCAACCATCCAAACGGTGATCTGTGCCAGTCCTGCCTATCTTGAACGAAATGGGATACCAGAGTCAGCCGATGAGTTAATCAACCATCAGTGCTTGGTCTACAGCCTGCTCCCTGATACACGACACTGGAATTTGATTGGCCCAGAAGGTGAAGCCGTAAAGATCGAGATACACCCTTACCTCAAGGTGACCACAGGTGAGTTTTTAAGAGATGCCGCTATCCAGGGGCTAGGGGTTATCCATGTGCCTACATTTATTGCCTATCAGGCGATTGAGCGAGGTGAACTGGTGCCTATACTGAACTCATACCAGACGCCACAAATAGATGCCTATGCGATTTACCCACAGACCCGCCATTTATCACAGCGGGTCAGGGCATTTGTTGATTTTTTGGTCCAACGTTTTGAAGGGACTCCCTACTGGGATCGTTGCCTTCAACAAAGCGAATAATAGGTATTGAAGGAGAGGCAGGACCGCCAGCTCTGACGGTCCTGTATCTGCGGAATGTGCTCATTGAGCGTATTTAGATTATTGTCGAATGCCCTCAATAGAGAGAGTCAGCTCAACCTCTTTCGATTTGGGGCCTAGATTGTAGTTGATACCATAATCCTGTAGTGAGATCTGGGTAGTGCCCTCAAATCCTCGTCGATACCCACCCCAAGGATCAGAACCATGACCGATTTGGCTAACACGGATGTTCACTGGATGTGTTACCCCATGCAGCGTTAGATTGCCTGACAGTGTGGCGCTACCATCACTGTTCTCTTTAAAAGCGTTACTCTCAAAACGGGCCTTGGGGTATTGGCTTACATTGAGAAAATCCTCTCCACGCAGGTGTTTGTCCCGCTCTGCATGGTTAGAGTCGATGCTTGCGGTATCGATCTCAACGTGGACCGAGGCATTGCTCGGCTGCTTGTCATCATACTCAAAGCTACCACTGAATTTGTTGAAACGTCCATTGAGCCAGCTATAACCCAGATGCTGGATGCGGAACTGAATCGATGCATGAGCCCCCTTGGTATCGATGGTGTAGCGTTCAGCATTTGCCTGTGAGGGTAGTACGATTGCAGCAGCCAGTGTGATGGCGGAAAGCAGTTTCATTTTCATAGTCATTTCTCCTTTTGACTCACGGTTGATCCGTGGGTTGGGGTGGGATACCGAGCATCTTTTTCAGCGTTCGGTCCCGGTTAATAAAATGGTGTTTCAGTGCGGCGAGGGCGTGAAGTACTGCCAATCCAATCAAGCTCAACGCGAGATACCAGTGCACTGCACCTGCAATGTCTTCCTGATTGGGGATATCTGTAACGATGGCCGGCAGAGAAAAGAGCCCAAAGACATCTATTGATCGCCCATCTGCTGTAGAGATGAGATAGCCGCTGGACATCAATACAAATAGCAATAGATAGAGCAGCAGATGAACCAGATGGGCTGCCTGGAGTTGTAATGGGCTAATCCCGGATTCATCATCTGGTGCTACATTGGTCGCACGCCAGACTACACGCAGAATCATGATCAGAAAAAGCAGAGTACCAATACCTTTATGAAGATCAGGGGCACGTCTGTACCAATCATCGTAGTAAGTGAGCCCTGTCATCCAAACCCCAAGGCCAAACAGGCCAACCACGATGAGTGCAACTATCCAGTGAAGAGCAATGGCGATCAGTCCATATCCTTCTGTACTGTTGCGTATTCCCAGAGTGGGTGGGGTGTCAGGGCTTCTTGTGGGTATACGAGAAGAGAGATTATGTTGGGTGTTCATACAAATAGCCTGTTTCTGCTTATCCATTTGAGATGTATACAGGCTAATGGTTCTTGAATGATAGATAAACAGGCCATTAAGCAAAATACTGTTGCTAAATAATGAACAAAGTGAGCGTACTGATATTTTGGGAGGAGGCGGGAAAGCGTATGGAATTTCCGTCAGCTCTATTGAATGGTTGCTGGCAGCAGTGTGTATGGAGCTTCCGTCCTCTGGTGAAGGGATACTGGCGGGAGAGCGACCTGAGCTGCCCCAGAAGCAGCTCTGAAGATTGCTCCTCTCTTGGTTGGTCATGACTCTTTGCCGTCGCTGACTTTTCATCAATAGTTGACTATCTGCTGAAGATAGTCGAGTGGTGCTTGATTGGTGGCTTGATTGGTGGCTTGATATGTTGTCATATTTTGACATATAATTGATTCGCAATGAATGTAACTTATTACGCTCCATTTAAACGATTCGTGAAGAAGGCAATCAAGCCTCTTAAAGCTGAGATTGAGGATAGCGTGAATCTAATCTGTGATGATATTGAAATCGGAGATTTGAAGAGAGGTGATCTCGCCAGTGTGAGAGTCTATAAGTTTAACTTTAATCGTCAGGAATATTTGATCGCTTATCGAGAATCTGCTACAGAAGTTGAGATACTCTCAGTCGACTTCTTCAAAGTGGGTACACATGAGAATTTTTATGTTGAGTTAAAAAAATACATGAAGGAGAAAAATCTATGAGCAGGCCAACCGCTGAAGTTGTTTTTGATCA
>DUYW01000273.1 GCA_013349825.1 Gammaproteobacteria bacterium
TATTAGCAAGGTTTTCAACCGAGGAACGAGGTCGAGCAACGAAGATATTGGGCGCTATGGGCGTTAGGCATTTACACATGACTTATTCAGAGGTTCCCTAAAGATGGATTGTATGAAAATTAAAGTTAAGAGCCACCCCTACGACCATCAAAATAAGTCCAATGATCAGGGTAGCAATCGTAGAGGCTGCGATCAGCTTGACCATAAGCCAGATGAGGGACAAAAAAGGGATATCCAACTCCGTGACCCGGACATCAATCGAACGGTCTTGTAGCAGCTCACCGTCGACCAACTCATCTCGTGTATTATGGTTAAATCTGATTCGCATAAAAAATCACTCTTTGTTAAGGAGCCTCTGAACAAGTCTGGGTAATTTGAATCGTATCCAAGTTCCTAGGGCATCCACTCTTGCGCAAGCGCAATTCACCTTGTAGCAGGCTATTAGCAAGATTTTCAACCGAGGAACGAGGTCGAGCAACGAAGGTATTGGACGCTATAGGCGTCAGACATTTACACATGACTTATTCAGGGGTTCCTTAATCAGAGGTTCCTTAATGCACATAGATCAACGTGTGCCTGTACAAGTGGAGTAGTGGATTATAACAGAGGAGTGGCAACCAGAGGCATACAGTTTTGGTATCCTCTACAGATTACATCGTGTTTTAAGGTGGCTTTTAGTGGTGGATAACAGCAACTTTTTAGAGAGGTTCAGTGCGCTTTCTCGTGTCTATGGTGAAGCAGGATTAGAGAAGCTTGCAGAGTCTCATGTCTGCGTGGTTGGTATCGGAGGCGTTGGTTCATGGGTGGCCGAATCTCTGGCACGTTCTGCAATCGGTGAGATTACGCTGATTGATGGTGATGTCATTGCCAGAAGTAATACCAATCGGCAAATTCATGCGCTTGAGAGCACGTTAGGCAAGCCTAAAGTCGAAGTGATGTCTGAGCGGATCTTTGAGATCAATCCGCACTGCCGTTGCCATCCAATACAGACAGACCTGAGTCACGAAAATATACGTGACCTGTTGGAGCGTGGTTATGGCTGTGTAGTGGATGCGATTGATGGGGTCAACGCCAAGGCTCAGATGATCTATCACTGTAAACGCAATAAAATCAAAATTGTGACTACTGGAGGGGCAGGGGGGCTGCTCGACCCCACGCAGATAACCATTCGCGACCTCGCCAAAACATACAATGATCCGTTGGCCGCAAAGGTCCGTTCTGAACTTCGTAGAAATTACAATTTCTCTCGTAATCCTAAGCGCAATTTTGGCATTCCTTGTGTTTTTTCTGCCGAACAACAGCGTTATCCAACCCGTGAAGGAGAGATTTCGCTTTGTAAACCGGGGGTTCCTGGGCTCTCACTGGACTGCGCATTTGGGTATGGTTCGAGTGTTGCGGTGACGGCAGCGGTTGCTCAAGCCGCCAGCTATAAGGCTGTTGAAATCCTATTAAAGCATTGATTTATAAAGCACATTGTTGTCAGAATCTTAATAATAACATCAGACATAAAAACTGATATATAACAAAATACGTATTTTTACGTATTCCTATTGTCGGCTTCTGTTTATAGACTATCTACTAGAATTTTTATTTTTCACCTACTTTTATTTGGAGCTGTAAAAATGTTTAATATTGAACATGATTTAGATGCATTGCTTATTGCAGTACTGGGTATAACATCACTGCTCTGGTTAGGTCGAAACATATATGTGGCATTGAAAGACATCTATTTTGACCATCAGTCGGTATAATAAAAGCCACAACAGTCTTATCCGAGTCACGACTCTTCTCTTCTCTTCTCTTCTCTTCTCTTCTCTGTAACCAACTCTCTACTGCCTGATTATCCAGCTTTATTGGCATAGACCTTACAATAATAAATCTGATTTGAAATATTAGTATTCAATTATAAAATTAATATGAATATTGGGTAATTATTGTTAGAAAAACAAGGAGTGGTGTCATGAGAAAAGGAATCGCTGTCATCGTACTGGCAATGGTTGCAACCAGCGCTTTAGGCTGGTTTGGTGGAAATAATGACAACTGGAATGGTTGGAGCAATGCCGATGGCTATGGATACAACGATGCCAGAGGCCGTGGTCAGGCACGTGGGCGAAGTGATATGGATGGCTCATTCAGCATGACCATTAACGCCAGTGGTCGCGCCCATACCGATCTGGAGACTGACATCGATGGTGACTGGCATACGGATTACTATGGTGATAGCGGATGGAATAGCTACAGCTATCCGGTACGTTATGGCTATTATGGTACTCCCAGTAACTACAATCCAACGGCTGGTTATGAAGCACACCGAAAGGCAGTTGAAAAACGTAAGGTTGCCCTCAAAAAAGAGCGTGAAGATCGTTTGATCGTGAAGTAGATATTTGTGACCGTTCTAACTCTTGCAGAGCAGTAGATTCCTCATCGTGACTGCTCTGTTAAAAGATTCTTATGCTTTAGGTTAAATAAACCCAGTATCAGGCTGATAAATTGGTGTTTTTATGTGACGTAACAGATGCTATTTTGCACTGTTTCTAATGCTGTAAACACAACATTACTCACTTTCCTGCTATGAACAATCAACCGTTAGCGATCACTTACACTCCTGTCTAAAGTTCCAATTGGCACATGCAGGATTGACCTGATACTTATAAAAGATCTACCCTATTGCCTCATAAAGATGTATATTAATAAGCAGCTATTGTGAAGCAAAGTACTATTTAGTTTAAATGTGCTCAAGGAAGGAGTCGTAAGCGGGATACGATAAAGGATGAATTTCACAAGGTTGGAAATAGCAGTGCATAAAAAACAATAATAACTATTTCTTGGTAACTAATTGAATTAAATAAAGGTAGTGAGTGTGGTTATCGTGGTGAATAGAGACGAATATTAAGAAAAGTTACGCTTTTCTGATATCGAAACAGGGGGTATTACAGAGTGCAGAATCAAGCGGTTGCTGAAAACGATGATCTCTTTTTTGCAGAAGAGGAGTCTCTGGATGAGTCATCGGATACTCAGCAAAAGGGGTGGAAGATCCTTTTAGTGGATGATGAATCATCTGTTCATGACGTAACTCGAATGACGTTGGATGGTTTTGAATATGCTGGGCGAGGGCTGGATTTTTTGCACGCCTACTCAGGAGAAGAGGCTAAACAGGTGATGGCTGAACACCCTGACACGGCCTTGATTTTGCTTGACGTCGTCATGGAAGAGGACCATGCCGGCCTTAAAGTGGTAGAACATGTACGCAATGTACTGAAGAACCCGTTTACCCGAATCATTCTCAGAACAGGCCAGCCGGGGCAGGCGCCTGAAACAGAGGTCATCGTCAAGTATGATATCGATGACTATAAGGAGAAGACCGAACTCACTTCGCAAAAACTCTATACTACAATGGTGACAACGTTGCGAGGTTACCGCGCAACGATACAGCTGGAGAAGAGTCGTAAAGGTCTTCATAAAATTGTTGATGCCTCTGCATCGGTATTTAAAATCAAATCGATGGAGAATTTTGTTCAAGGTGTTTTAACACAAATTGCAGCCTTGGCAGGGCTTGATGATGATGCTTTTTGCAGTGTTGGCTCTACCCTGGTAAGCCATTATGAACGAAAAAAAGGAAGCTTTGACCAGGTCTGCCGGATTCTGGCCGGCACCGGTCAATTTGAAAATATGTCCGGTCAACTGCTCGCTGAAGTACTGGATGCTGAAACACTGGACAAAATTCGTGTTGCGAGAGAAGAGAAAAAGAGTCAATTCTATGAGCATGACTGTGTTGTCTATTTTGAAGCCAGTCAAGGTGATAACGGTGTTCTCTATCTGAAAGGTAAACAATCTTTTGATAGTACAGAACGGGACCTGATTGAACTCTTTGGTCATAACCTCTCTATCGCCTATGACAATATCGACCTCAATAATGATCTTCAGCATACCCAGGAAGATGTGATACATCTACTGGGTACGGTCTCGGAATTCCACTCTCAGGAGACCAGTTACCATGTCAAGCGAGTCGGCCAATATGTTGCACGACTTGCACAACTGCATGGCATGAAAGACAAAGAGATTGAGACTCTGGAGCAGGCAGCCCCACTTCATGATATGGGTAAGGTGGGTATCAGTGATGCGATCCTGAATAAGCCGGGACGCTTGACTGAGGAAGAGATGAGTATTATGAAAACTCATGCCGATATTGGTTATAAAATTCTGAAAAAGAACACCAGTCGGGTGGTATTGAAGTCTGCCAGCGTCATCGCCCGCGAGCACCATGAGAAATGGGATGGGACAGGGTATCCTCGGGGGTTAAGCGGTGAACAGATCCATATTTATGGACGAATGTCTGCAATTGCAGATGTTTTTGATGCGTTGGCCAGCCGTCGTTGCTATAAAGACGCTTGGGATATGAGTCAGGTCTACACTCTTTTTGAGTCAGAGCGGGGAAAACATTTCGACCCTGCATTGACTGATTTACTGTTGGCCAATTTTGATGACTTTACCGCTATTTTTGATCAGCTTTCTGATTAAGGAATCCCTGAATTTTGAGTTGTGACAGTTTGGTTCATATTTGTTGTCGACAGTAGGTGCAATTTTAATTACAGTCTGGATGCTACACTGTAGACAATCCAGTCTATAGATTAGATTGCTTTTCAATAAGAAGGAGAATGAGAGTTATGAAAAGAAGGTTATTCATGAAGGGGACATTGGCAGGGAGTGCAATTACAGCTGCATTGGGTGCAGGGCTATTGGCTCCGCGTGCAGTGCTTGCCGCATGGCCTGAATCAGCAATGACATCAAAAGAGATTGGTGACACTGGTATGGCTAGCGCAACGGTCAAGATTAAAGCGCCAGAGATTGCTGAGAATGGAGCGGTCGTACCGGTAACGGTTGATGCGACCGGCGTAGACGGCATTGTTGAGAGTATCAGCATTGTTGCTGCAGCAAACGGTGTTCCATTGGCTGCGACTTACAACATGAAGGAGGGGGCGATACCCTTCGTATCGACCCGTTTGAAGATGGGTAAGACTGGTGATGTTTATGGTGTGGTAAAAACAGCATCAGGCACCGTTAATGCCAAGACTCAGGTCAAGGTTACGATTGGAGGCTGTGGCGGCTAGAGAGCACCACTCGTTGAAGAAAAATTCAATAAAACGAAAATAATAGCTAAGAGGAAATAAAAAATGGCAAAAAGTGCAGTAAAACTGAGAGCCAAGGCCAAGAAAGGCATGATTGATATCAAATGTTTGATGAGTCACCCGATGGAGACCGGATTGAGAAAAGA
>DUYW01000172.1 GCA_013349825.1 Gammaproteobacteria bacterium
GGTTCCTGTTTGTAAACCACCTTGGCAAGGTTGCCCAGCTTGCGTCCGTCAAAGGGTTCGGCGTCGATATGGATGTGGATGCCGCACTGGCTGTTGATCTTTCCACCGGCCTTGCGGATGGCCCGAACCACCTCCTGTGCAATGAGTACCTGTTCTAACACTTAAGCAGAAACCTAATGATTAGTTTGTTGCCGGGCCAAGGTTTAATAAATTTGGAATGAATGTATGTTTTATAGAAATGAGTTAAATAGTGGAGGCAGAAGGCAGTGATAAAAATAATTACTCTGAATAACTGGAAAAGCTTTCGTGATGCGGTCTTGCATATCGATCCGCTAACGGTGCTTATTGGAGCCAATGCCAGCGGGAAATCAAATGCCCTAGATGCGCTGGCCTTCTTGAACAGGATCTCTTCGGGCCTCTCTATTACATCTGTTCTCAATGGCGATGCCAATATCTCCGGTATTAGAGGTGGACTTGAGTGGGCACCTCGTAAGCCGGAGAGCCGTTTTACTCTGGGGGTGATCTGTAGCTCAAGTGAGGAGAGTCGTACAGAGTATCACTATAAAATTGAGGTTGAGATTATGGGCAGGTCTGCGCTGATCTGCTCAGAGTCACTGGTGAGGGTAAAATATCGGCCAAAAACGGATCAAAGCCCTTATCGAGTGAAACTGTTTTCAACAGACCCCTGTGATCAAGAGGCGCCTTCAATAACGGCACGTCTCTACAATGAAAAAAGAGGTAAGCCAGTACCCAGCGCACGTACCAGTGCGGTTCTCTACCAGCTCTCAACACAGAAGCCTCGTCAGGAGATTGTAGAGGGGATAGAACTTGTTCTGGCAGATTTGAAGAACCTGTTTATTCTTGACCCCATCCCCTCTCATATGAGAGAGGTCCAGCCGTTATCTGATCGCCTTGAGGCCGATGCCTCTAATGTTGCGGGTGTATTGGCTGCGCTACCGGATCAGCAGAAGCAAAAAATTGAATCAGTGCTTGCGAATTACATTCAGCATATCCCAGAGAGAGACATTCACCGTGTCTATGCTGAAAAGGAGGGTAAGTTCGAAGACCGTGCCATGCTCTATTGTGATGAGTCTTGGGGGCAGAATGGAGAGGTCCAGCCAGTTGAGGCCAAAGGGCTATCGGATGGTACTTTACGCTTTTTGGCTATTTTGACGGCACTGCTGACACGCCCTGAGGGAAGTCTGCTGGTGGTTGAGGAGATCGATAACGGTCTTCACCCATCACGCCTCAGCGCTAACAAAAGTTGATCCGCCTGTGCTCAAAATAATTGACCCACCCAGTGCGCAGTTTTTAAGGTCTACGTCCTCGGCTTCAGCGTTAACAAGCGCTAACACAAATTGGCCCACCTTATGCACACTGTATCAGCCCATTGCCTAGCCCAAACAGAGGTGCCTATGGCACCTATAGCATATTAAGGGTAGTAGCTGTTGTGAGTGTGGAGGTGTGTGGAAAAGGGGAGAAAAGCTGTTGGTAACCTTGTGGTCAATAATCGAGCTTGCGAGATTTTGTCCATCAGGTTATCAATGGCTTTTTCCTCGGTTTCAGCTTGCTGAAATTTCCACAAATTGCATTTAATGAACATCAAAATAGTCACCTGAAAACCGTTTATTTTCAATTGGTTATCGATGTATACTGTATCGATCAAGCTGCAGGATTAGATATTAAATAATCATGAGGATTATTGTTGTTGTTAATCTCGTTACCGCGTTTGCGCGCGCAAACTAATTTAGCTATTCGCATATTAATATGCTTACTTGAAAATACATATATCTTTAAGTCTTGTCAAGCATTTATTGTTCATTGTTGGCCTGAGAATATTGTCTTCCTGGGTCAATTATTCTGAGCATGAATAGAGGTGGGTCAACTTCGTGAGCACTGGGTGGGTCAATCTGTGTGAGCGCTAAAGATCACGCTCTTCTCATCTGTTGCGTATGTTGAAAGAGGTGGGTGGGAAGCGTTCTATCGATCTTTTGTTAACCACGCACAATCCAGCACTGTTGGATGTGATGGGTACCGAGATTGTTCCGTTTGTTACGGTATCTCATCGAGATGTTGAAACTGGGGTGAGTGAGCTGACGTTGTTAGAAGAGCTGGAGACACTACCAAAGTTATTGGCTTTGGGAACCATTGGAAAGCTATCCAGTCAGGGGAAAATAGAGGATGCGCTGCGGGAGGGGAGTCATGCCTAAGCGTGTATTGATTATTGATACCAGTGTGTTGAGTTGCTGGCTGCGAATTCCTGGAAAAGATCGTTGTGGACCACGGGATGACTTGTGGGATTTTGACCGTATTGAGCAGTTGCTTACTGAGGAGATGGAAGCCAAATCAACGTTAGTGCTTCCGGTGGCTACATTGATTGAGACAGGGAACCATATTGCTCACTCTAACGGTGATCGTTTTGTTCTTGCCCAGCAGCTTGCCGAAGTTCTCAGAAAAACAGCGGAAGAGGAGGAGCCTTGGGCTGCTTTTGAGCATCAGTCAGCCCTTTGGAAGGTGGATAATTTACGTCAACTATCAGAGCAGTGGCCGAAGCTGGCCGCGCAAGGTTTAGGAATTGGTGATGCTACGATTGTGGATGTCGCAAAGTATTATGCAGGGGCAGGTATGTTTGATGTGGTCATATTAACGGGAGATAGAGGGTTGAAAAGTTTTGAGCCTACTCCGACCCTGGTGCCGAGGAGAAGAACGAAATGATGATCTGAAAAAGAGTGGTGTCTGTTCTTTCAAGCAAAAACTTAGTGGTTAGTTTGTTGTCGGGCCAAGATTTAATAGGCTTGGAATGAATGTGTGTTTTACCATCAAATTCATTGGAGACCAGTTAACAGGTGCTATAATCTGGTCTGTGCAGCTCCACACGAAAAGAGGTATATCTTATGCAAGTCAAATTCTCTGAAGATGTAGTCCCCCTTACTGATCTAAAGATTAATCCAGGAAAAGTGGTCAACCACGCAAAGGACACCCATCGTCCAATATTGCTCACAAGTCGAGGTCGTGGCATTGCTGTAGTTCAAGGGCTTGAAGAGTATGAAAAAAAAGAAGAAGAAAGAGCATTTTTGAAAGCTGTTGCTGCTGGCTTAATGGAGGTAAGGGAGGGTAAAGAGACGGAGCTTAATGATGTGATCAGTAAATTAGGTATTGAGTAAGTGAAAATATTCGTAGCAAACTCAGCCTATAGCGATCTAGAAGATATCAAGGAATACTATATAAAAGAGGGTGTTGCCCACATCGGCAAGCAGTTTATAGAAGCAATTATAGAGCATGTTCAAATATTGGCTGATAACCCTGATATTGGGCGAGTTGTGCCAGAGTTCGGTGAAGAACAGATAAGAGAGTTAATCCATTCCCCATTTCGAGTTGTTTATCTGAAGGAGCCAAACTCGATTCATATCATTAGGGTGTGGCGTAGCGAACGGATGCTTAGGTTAGCAGATGAGAGAAAAACATAATGCGGTACTGAACCCTGATTTTCAGGCGATTTGCCCTAAGCCTACCAATATGGCGCAAAATTCTTTTGTTCGAATGCTACTACGTATAGCGGCTTGATGTGATTCAGATTCGAGAGTGTGAATTTTCAGGAAACTTCAGTTTATGGTAATAGGTCAAATAATGGAGAAGTAATGAGTATTGATCAAATTGCTAGTGAAGTGATGCATTTAGACCCTAAGAGCCGTGCAGTTCTGGCAAAAACGATTTGGGAGAGTTTGGAGGATCCCTATGTCATTGAAGAGATGTCAGACCAAGAG
The DNA here is from genome assembly GCA_013349825.1 of Gammaproteobacteria bacterium. Lineage (GTDB taxonomy): Bacteria > Pseudomonadota > Gammaproteobacteria > Thiopontia. The sequence continues at coordinate 3,765 of DUYW01000172.1, forward strand.
GCGATTCAACTGGCAAAGAGGCGAGATGACGAGATAGAACGTGGAGAGGTAGTTCCTCTATCTCACGATGAGTTGATGGCAAAGGTTCGTGGGAATGAGGGTTGAGTATCATCCGTCTATCGAGGGAGAACTCAAGGAGATTGCTGCCCTATCCCGAAATAACTTGTGCATATGCAGTAAGGAGAGAGAATGATGAGTGTGATTGACCCGTTGAGTGGTTGCAGTGAAATACACTGAAGACGCCCTTGTCGAACAACCCGCCATCCAGCTCTTTGCAGAATTGGAGTGGGAGACGCTCATCTGTTGGGAGGATGCGTTTGGCCCAGAGAGTGATCTGGGGCGCAATACGCGTGGTGACATGAATCATGGGGCATAGGAAAAGGGTGGCTAGATGAATCGGGTAAATACATTGCATGTTTTAGAAGAGTCAAAACAGACGCTGATGGAACGTTTTGACGTGACTCGTCTGGCCCTATTTGGCTCGACAGTAAGAGATGAGGCCGGACCGGATAGTGATGTGGATGTGTTGGTTGCATTTGATGGGCCAGCAACCTCAAAACGTTTCTTTGGGGTGCAGTTCTATCTGGAGGATGAGTTGGGTTGCCGTGTTGATCTGGTCACTGAAAAGGCGTTACGTCCTGAACTTCGCCCTTATGTTGAGCAGGAGGCGGTCTATGTCTGATCGAGAGTGGCGTTTTTATCTGAAAGATATGATCGATTTCTCTGAGCGGGTTTTGGCGTATACCGAAGATTTTTCCCAAGAGGAGTTTGTCGCCAGTCGTATCAATTATGATGCAACTATTCGGAATATTGAACTCATCGGGGAGGCTGCAACCCATATCCCTGATCAAATCAGGAGACAGTATAGCGAGATCCCTTGGAGACAAGTGATAGCGGCGCGGAATCAGATGATTCATGGTTATCTGGGGGTAGATAATGATATTTTGTGGAGCCTGATTCAGGAAGATGTCCCCGCATTGTTGGAGGCTTTGAAAGGCGCACTTGAACAGATCGAGTCATGAAATACACTGAAGATGCCCTCGTCGAACAACCCGCCATCCAGCTCTTTGCAGAATTGGAGTGGGAGACGCTCACCTGTTGGGAGGAGGCATTTGGTCCAGAGAGTGATCTGGGGCGCAATACGCGGGGTGATGTGGTGCTCTTCAACCGTCTGCGCGCTGTGTTGGAGAGGCTCAATCCCGCTGCGCCTGAGTTGGCACTGGATGAGGCGATAGAGGCGCTATCACGGGATCGCTCGGCAATGAGTATGATCGCTGCCAATGAGCAGATCTATCTGCTGCTACGTGAGGGCTACCGTTACCAGTCTGGCGAGGAGGGTGAAGAGGATCTCACCGTGCGTATCATCGACTGGAGTACCCCGGCCAATAATGACTTTTTGCTCTGCTCACAGATGACCATTACTGGCGAGATTGAGACCCG
>DUYW01000166.1 GCA_013349825.1 Gammaproteobacteria bacterium
ACCTTGCTAATAGCCTGCTATTGGCTGCGATCTTCGCCTTGATCTTGGACACTATGGACGTAATTCAAATTACCCAGACTTGTTCAGAGGTTCCTTATATCCTGAGAGCTTATTTGAGTACTCATTCAGGCCGTAGGACCGCAAGCCTTGCGAAGATTGCTTTTAATTTTGGATATTCTGCTTATACCAATGGTATTACACCCGGCTTTCTAAAAAAAACCACTATTTCTTATATTCATTAATATGATAGTTCAGAATACTTTGCAACCTGTGCATTCCTATGATAAAAAACAGTTAAACTTCTCCACTATATAACGCTATGTACTCTATTCTTGCTATTGATGACTGCTCCATGCTACGAAGTGCCATTGCCATTTCGTTCAAAAAATTTGGCAATGACTACACCATCACTGAGGCGACCAGTGGAGCCCATGGGATTAACAAGATTAATCAACATCGCAACTCAGGAAAAGATCCTTATGATCTAATCCTGGTGGATGTCAACATGACACCCGAACTCAACGGATACGAAACCGTCAAGGCGATCCGTGAAATCCCTGAATATGAAAAAACACCAATCCTGTTTTTAACAGCAAACTCTTCTGAGGAGGCAATACAGCAGGGTAAAGATGCTGACGCCAACGGCTGGATTGTGAAACCGTTTACTCCAGAGGTTCTTGTACAAACCGTGAAAAAAGTCCTCTCCTGAGAGCTTCTCGTCAGAACAGTTTCAGCATTATGCTGAATCGTCACTATTTTACCGCTGTCTATCGATTCGACTACAGCCCCAACCGGTCCCAGAGTTGATCAATCTTCTGCTTGACGGCTTCATCCATCTTGATTGCATGCCCCCACTCACGGTTGCTCTCCCCCTCCCACTTGTTGGTCGCGTCCAGCCCCATCTTTGAGCCCAGACCAGAGACCGGTGAGGCAAAATCCAGATAATCAATCGGAGTATTCTCGACCAGAGTGGTATCACGTGCCGGGTCCATCCGTGTGGTGATGGCCCAGATCACATCCTGCCAGCTACGCACATCAATATCATCATCCGTGACAATAATAAACTTGGTGTACATAAACTGGCGCAAGAAGGACCAGACCCCCATCATCACCCGCTTGGCGTGACCAGGATACTGTTTTTTCATGCTCACTACAGCCATTCGATAGGAGCACCCCTCAGGAGGCAGATAAAAATCTACAATTTCCGGAAACTGCTTCTTCAAAATCGGGATAAAGACCTCATTCAGCGCCAACCCTAAGACTGCTGGCTCATCTGGTGGACGCCCGGTGTAAGTTGAGTGGTAGATGGGGTTTTTACGGTGGGTGATGCGCTCGACGGTAAAGACCGGGAAGCGGTCAATCTCATTGTAGTAGCCGGTATGGTCACCAAAAGGCCCCTCTTCTGCCAGCTCATCCGGGTCAATATAACCTTCCAGAATAATCTCGGCCGTGGCAGGAACCTGTAGATCTGAACCCCTGCACTTCACTACTTCTGTCTTGGCTCCACGCAGTAGCCCTGCAAAGGCGTACTCTGAAAGTGCATCAGGCACCGGGGTTACTGCACCTAAAATCGTCGCCGGATCGGCACCAATCACCACAGCGACTGGAAACGGCTCTCCCGGGTGTTCTGTTTTCCATTCACGAAAATCAATCGCCCCCCCCCGATGAGATAGCCAGCGCATGATCAGACGATTTTTACCGATCACCTGCTGACGGTAGATGCCCAGATTCTGCCGCTCTTTATTGGGACCTCGGGTCACCACCAGCCCCCAGGTGATCAGCGGCCCTGCATCCTCTGGCCAACAGGTTTGAATCGGCCACTGTGCAAGATCTACGGCATCCCCTTCAACCACCACCTGCTGACACACCGCTTTGGAGCGTACCTTCGGTGACATGTTGAGTACCTGTTTGAAGATCGGCAGCTTCTCAAGCGCATCACGAAACCCTTTCGGTGGATCCGGCTCTTTAAGATAGGCCAGCACCTGTCCCACTTCTCGCAGGTGTGCCACTGACTCCTGCCCCATCCCCAATGCAACCCGCTGAGGTGTTCCAAACAGATTGGCCAATACCGGTACACTGGAACCTTTGGGGTTTTCAAACAGGAGTGCAGGACCTTCAGCACGTAGAACGCGATCCGCGATCTCGGTCATCTCCAGATGGGGATCGACCTCTTGGGTAATGCGTTTAAGTTGACCCTGCTGTTCGAGTTGATCAATAAATGATCGTAGATCTGACAAGCCCATAAACCGTATCCTGAAGGTAGTGAACGGTTGATTATAAGTGCTTTAGTACCTTTAGTGGGTTTAGTCGTGAGTTACTGTTGAATGTACTCAAATTGATCCTGATGTAACACCACACCCTCTTTGGTCACTACCTTGACAGTCCAGATACCACTCCAGCCAGAGATCAGGTTTTTACTGGACCAGACCCGCCAGCGGGGGCCTTTCACCTCACCCAGAGCAACCTTGGCCATCTCTTTACCCTGGTACTCCCAAAGGTGGTAGATCTGTTTGCCAACCTGCTCTTTCAAGTCACTGAAATAGAAAACTTTATTCTCATCACTGGTTAGTTTACAGACCTGATCAATCGGCTCACGCAGCTTGCGGTCTACCTGACGGGTAAAGCGGCCTCGCGATACCGCCTCTGACTGTGTCCAGTTGAAGAGGCAGCCGGGTTCATTACTCTCTTCTATCAAGACAGCTTGTGTACGGTTTCCACTCAGTGTGATTTCGGCAACTGCAGAGCCAAACTCTCCATTCATCCATAGCACAACCGGCACCAATAGCAGCGCAGGCAGTAGCCACAACAGTTTAATGATTCCCCTCAATTCCTTCCATCCTCACTCAATCATATTGCTACTAAGGTGCAACTGCAGAGAGTAAAGCACGCTGTGGTGCCTGATCCCCCTCAATGGTGCGACTCGAATCTTGTGGATCCAGAAAATCCGACAGTGATTCAAAGCGCATCCAAGGTGTACTTCGTTGCTCCTCAACTGTTGTAGTCGATTGATTCAGGCAACGTACGTTACGAAAACCAACTCGCTCCAACCATAATATCAACTCCTCCACAGAAGGGATAAACCAGACATTTCTCATCTTGGCATAGCGCCCTTCAGGGACCAGCACCTCCCCACGTCCTCCATCTATCACCAGTGTCTCTAACACCAGTTCACCGCCACTGCGCAATACACCTCTTAAGCTGTAGAGGTGATCAATCGGTGAACGTCGATGATACAGTACTCCCATTGAAAAAGCTGTGTCAAATCTCTGCAGATTCTGCGGAACGGCCTCTAATCCTACAGGAATCAGATGAACCGGGACAGGCCTCTGCAAAAATTGTGTGACTGCCTGAAATTGTGCCAGAAACAGCAGGTTAGGGTCAACACCAATTACCATAGATGCCCCTGCACCCATCATCCGTAGTGCGTAATAACCATTACCACACCCCACATCAAGCACGGTTCTTCCTTTTAATGGCTCAATCTGCTGTTCAAGACGCCCCCATTTCAAGTCAGAGCGCCACTCGGTATCAACCGCAACACCAAACAGCTCAAATGGCCCCTTTCTCCAGGGGTGTAGTGCCTCTAGCTGAGTTCTGAGCTGCTGTTGCTGCTGTACTGAACACTCCTTTTGGCTCCCGACCTGAACCATTGGCCTGCCAAGCTGCTGCTGATCCGTACAGAGCGATGGCATCTGTTCCAGTGCCGCTAACCAACGAGGCAGATTTCCATTGCGCCCTGCCTCAAACAGCTCTGGCAGGGTCTGCTCAAGCTGATCACCCCAGCCGGACAGCTCTAACTGTCGCAGTGCCGCGATAGCCTGATCCAGTTTAAAAGGGAGCGTACTCACCGGACAGCAACTATGGTGACAAAATTGAGTGCCTGAAAAAGAACCTCTGCCTCTGCATAACCGACACGCTTTAATCGCTGCAGGTGTTGCTCAATGGTCTCTGCGATCAATACCGCCTCCAGCGCACTGCGCTTCTGACTGATCTCCAACTCACTGTATCCATTGGCACGCTTGAAGGCGTGGTGGAGAGACTCCAGCTGCTGCTGTTTTTCCGAATTCTCAAAGCAGACCTTTTCTGAAAGCATCAGTGCCCCCCCTGCAACGGTCCCCTCAGCGATGCGCCGCAACAGAGGCTCACGCTCCACCAGCGGCAGGAACTGCAGGGTAAAATTCATGGTAACCAGTGAGGCTTGCTCTATGGTGGTTGTACGCACATCTTCACAACGTAGTTCCAATTCAACAGATTGATTCAATTTTGCCAAATTCTCTCGGCACTGCTCCACCATTGAAGGAGAATTATCCACTGCAATCAATGAACAGCCTCTATCCTGCGCAACACCTCCCATCGCCAGAGTAGAGGCACCTAGCGAGGCCCCTAGGTCATAGCCACGGGTACCGCTTTTAAGATAACGATCTGCCAATACCCCAAGCAGAGAGATCACCATTCCATAGCCTGGTACGGAGCGACGGATCATATCTGAAAAAACCGCTGTAACCTCTTGGTCGAAGCGAAACTCCTCTACAAGATCATAATTTTCGGAATAGATTTGGTCTCTCTGAATCATATCGTTGTATTGCTCAGAAACAGGCAGTAATGGTTCATCCGCACATTATATACTTGGCATCTACTCAACATAACCAACTCATCCATATGAATACTCAGATCCACAAACACCCTCTACTACTCTTTACCTGCATCAGCCTATTCGCTCTCAATGCCGTTGCGGACAACTCTCAGGCCATTGATGCACTGGAAGAGTATATGGAGTTTGCCCCTTACTCTGCCGGTGCCCTCTCTCCTGATCAGCTACAAGAAGAGGACTATGGTGAGTTCCTGATTATTGATACCCGCAATGAGGGTCAATATAGCGCTGGCCATATTCCTCAGGCAATTAACATCGAGTGGCGTGATATCCTCTCTCACCGGGATGAACTCCCCAAAGATCGCCCTATTCTTCTCTACTGTGAGACCGGTCTACTCTCTTCCAAGGCCCATTTTGCATTGAACATTGCCGGTTTCGAAAATGTAAAAGTGCTGTGGGGTGGCTACATTATCTGGAGCGCGCGCCAATCATTTCAAGATGCCAAGGGGCTGAAGGGTATTAA
>DUYW01000237.1 GCA_013349825.1 Gammaproteobacteria bacterium
GAGAAGATATCACCCACCCCATCATCTTCTTTAGAAATATAAATTCGATATTCGCTAGCTTCTTCGACAAAATATACTTGAAGCTCATATTCGTTCCCATGTGCACTATGCACATCCTTTTTTACCGGTCTCATATGTGTAAACATTACTCCTCCTTTATCTCATAACAGTTAACTATACAGAATTAGTAATTATTGAGTTAGACAGACTCTGTATAGTTCCACAAGGTCTGCATGTGCTAGAGGAAAAATCTAATATTCTATGTTTTTTCATGTCAATGATCATGACACTGTCAATGTGGCAATTCAATTTGAATTTTGTAACAAAATGTAACAAGAAAGAGGGGTCATGTTTTCTGTGCTAACAAAAAGGGTATTGGGCTCTTGTGTAAATATGGAGGTCAGGTTCAGATTGCATACTGCCCATCCTCATTTCCATATCAACTACTCGGATCTATTAAGCCTATTTTTGAACGCAATAACAACCTCTCCAAATGTACAGGTATCAAAAGTATACAAATATTTTCACACGACCTTACCAACAGTGGTGAAGTGGAGGTTACAAGAAAGTGTAGTGGTGGTTGGATGCTTGAAAGGTCAACGATTTGGGGTGAACAAAACCCGTTGTGGCTGTAGAATACCCCGTTTCCCAATTTTTGAGGCACACCCATGTCTGAGATCAAAAAAGTCGTACTCGCCTATTCCGGTGGTCTGGATACCTCCATCATCCTCAAGTGGCTGGAGGATGTTTATGATTGTGAGGTGGTCACCTTTACAGCCGATATCGGTCAGGGTGAAGAGGTGGAGCCTGCACGCGCTAAGGCAGAGGCGATGGGGATCAAGGAGATCTACATTGATGATCTGCGTGAGGAGTATGCGCGTGATTTTATCTTCCCGATGTTTCGTGCCAATACGATCTATGAGGGGGAGTATCTGCTGGGTACCTCGATAGCCCGTCCACTGATTTCCAAGCGTCTGGTTGAGATTGCTAAGGAGACCGGTGCCGATGCGATTGCCCATGGTGCAACCGGTAAGGGCAATGATCAGGTCCGTTTTGAGCTGGGTGCCTATGCACTGATGCCGGATGTAAAAATTATTGCTCCATGGCGGGAGTGGGATCTCACTTCACGGGCTACCTTGATGGCCTATGCCGAAGAGCACAATATCCCGGTCGATTTCGCACAACAGGGGAAGAAATCGCCCTACTCAATGGATGCCAATCTGCTCCATATCTCTTACGAAGGGGATATTCTGGAAGACCCGTATGCAGAGCCAGAGGAGGATATGTGGCGCTGGAGTGTCTCTCCTGAGAATGCACCCGATGAAGCGACTTATATTGAGATCGATTTTGAAAAGGGTGACCCAACCGCGATTGATGGCGAGGCGCTGAGCCCTGCTACCATTATGGAGACACTCAACAAACTGGGTGGTGACAACGGCATCGGTCGTGATGATATTGTCGAGAACCGCTATGTAGGGATGAAGTCTCGTGGCTGTTATGAGACTCCCGGAGGTACCATTCTGTTGAAGGCGCACCGTGCGATAGAGTCACTGACTCTGGATCGTGAGGCGGCGCATATGAAGGATGAGTTGATGCCACGTTATGCAAATCTGATTTATAACGGTTATTGGTGGTCACCAGAGCGCACTATGTTGCAGGCGGCAGTTGATGAGACCCAGAAGGTGGTTAACGGTACGGTACGCCTGAAGTTGTATAAGGGGAATGTGATTGTGGTTGGACGAAAGTCTGCAACCAACAGCCTCTTCAATGAAGAGATTGCCACCTTTGAGGAGGATGCCGGTGCCTATGACCAGAAAGATGCAGAAGGATTTATCCGTCTCAATTCACTGCGTTTGCGGATTGGGGCGAAACAGGGAAATTAAGCGGCAAGTCTCAAACGACAAGCTTCATGAGATATGGCTTGTAGCCTGTAGCTGAAAAATGGAACCTTCCGTCAAGAGAGTCTTTACCGACCCCGTCCATTTTTTCGCCTTTGGTTTTGGTTCGGGGTTGGCCCCGTTTGCGCCCGGAACCTTTGGTACTGCTGCTGCAATTCCGCTTTACCTGTTAATGGCACCACTCTCACTGCCACTTTATCTGGCACTGGTTGTGGTTTCTCTTGTTTTTGGTGTTTGGGTCTGCGGTAAGGCAGGGGCAGATCTCGGGGTACATGACCACGGTGGTATTGTCTGGGATGAGTTTGTGGGGCTGTGGATTACACTGATTGCAGTACCCGCTGGATGGGAGTGGATTGTTGCCGGGTTTCTGCTGTTTCGGCTGTTTGATATCTGGAAGCCGTGGCCGATTGGTTGGGCGGATCGACAGGTCTCTGGAGGGTTGGGTGTAATGCTGGATGATGTGATTGCCGGTCTCTATGCCTGGCTCATTTTGCAGTTGGGGGTGGTGTTACTTTAGTCTATCCGTAGCCTCGGATCAGTCAGACTGAGTAGGGGAGTTTGATGGAGGCACAAATTCCCCCTTGTGGACGGTTGCTTAACTGTAACGCACCATCATGTGCTTCACAGGTTTGGGAGACGATCGCAAGCCCTAAACCAATTCCGCCCGTTTTTCTGTTTCTGGAGGCATCGACCCGGAAGTAGGGCTCGGTAACCTGACTCAAGAGTTGCTCATTAATACCGGGACCGTTATCCAGGATCTTGACGGTCAATGCGTCACTCTGTTCATACAGCTCCACCACGACTTGGTCACTGTATTGAAAGGCATTGTCGAGTAACTGCTGTAATGCGCGTTGGATATGGATCGGCTGACAGTGGCAGTGCTTGCCGATCTCTCCATGAATGGTAAAGTGTTTTCCCCGTTCAGCCATTGTTTGTTGCAGGGAGTGGATCAGGGCGTGTATTGAGGTCTTTTCGGGTAGCTCCTGCTGCTCTTCCCCACGAAGATAGTTGAGAGAGGACTCTATGAGATTTTCAACCTCTTTAAGGTCGGACAGGCTTTTATCTTTGGTTTCTCCCCGCAGCAGTGTGGTAACTCTCAATTGTAGCCGGGTGAGGGGAGTACGGAAGTCATGAGAGATCGCCTTGAGCATCTGCCGCCGGTTTTTAGACTGTAGCAGCAGTCGTTTGTTGCTGAGTTGTCGTTCTCGGTTGGCGCTTTTCTCACGCTGAATTTGGGATGAGATGAGGTAGAAATAGAGGAGTGAGCCCAATATAAACAGAATCCAGGTATAGGTTGAGATGACAAAAACAGGGATTTCCCCATTCCGCTCAATCGCCATAGGGGTACCACTGTTCGTGAGTGGTCGCCTCTGCTGGATGGTGTAGTGCCAAAAGCTGGAGTGGTTTTCTCTGTGGTTGCGATAGGTGAAGAGAGGGTACTGCACTCCAGTGAGCAGATTGGTTTGTAGCAGTATTGTGGTTTCATCGGCCACTACAGGGGCCATTTTAGAGGGGGCGATCAATAGAGCAATTGCAGGTAGTGAGCGGTCCGGATTGCTCATCAATAGATAGTAGTTATCGTGGTTGAGGGGGAAAAGCTTACTACGCTGTAGACGAGGTGGCGAAGGGGTGTTGAAGAGATCCCGGATGTGATTGACAGAGTAGACCTGTCGCTTTGATAGTTCTGAGAGTGTACCTTGCTTGCTGTAAATAAGGGAGACGGGTGGAATCTGTTTTGAACCATTGTTCAGTTGAGGTGCAAACTGTATGACAGCCGCAATTTGTGAGTGGGGACTGATCAGCGGCTCAATCAGTCCTGGAAAGGTTGTAGCTTCGTTGTCAGTAGTCGATGCAGAAATGGCAGTCAGGCTTTCGAGTGTGGCCTCATTCATCGAAATAGAGGTTTGAAGTTGCTGTTGTGCTTTTTCGGAAGAGAGGAAATGCTCTTTCTGTAGTTGAAACTGATCATTGAGACTGCAACAGAGAGCAATGGTGCTGACGATAAGCCAAAAGGTAAAGGGGTGACGGTATGCTTCCCAGGTGTTGAAAAAATCAGCTTTTGTATGCACAGGGGGTTTAGTCACTATTAAATGGTTAGCTCAAACCATTCCTGAATAAGCCCCTTGAGGCCAAAGTTTGCTCTGGCGGCCTTGCTCGTGAAAGTTTTGCTTCTCAATCGGATCTATCCAGGGATTTTTTAGAGGTGTCTTAATGGCTGTGCAGTGGTTGCACTTTAGAGGAGAGAATATATCCCTCATTGCGGATGGTCTGAATCAGTATCGCTTTATGATCCCCCAGACGGTTGCGGAGCCGGCTGATTCGGACATCAATCGTTCTGGATGAGGCATCCAGTTTGGTGCCAATTTTCTCTGCAATCTCCTCTCGTGTGAGGGGCTGCCCTGCATGAGTCAAGAATAGTAAAAGTAGATCGAATTCAGCACTGGTGAGCGCGATATCTGAGTGACCTTTTCGTACAATGGATCGTTCCGGCATCTTCAGGGTGACATTGCCAAAACAGACACTCTGAATGAGCTCTCCCTCCAGTGGAGAGGTTCTGCGAAAAATGGCATGGATACGGGCCAGCAGCTCTTCAGGCTCAAAAGGTTTGGTTAGATAGTCATCGGCACCAATTTGCAGACCGTGGATACGGTCAGCTGTCTCAGTGCGTGCAGATAACATCAGGATGGGGATGGAGCTGTCTTTACGGATAGACTGTGCGATTGAGAAGCCATCCTCTCCGGGTAGCATGATGTCCAGAATCAGCAGTGCAATCTCTTGCTGTTCAAGAATGGCTTGGGCACTTTTACCATCCATGACCGCAGTTACATTGGGGAAACCGTTATTGATCAGGTATTGTCGCAGAAGGTCTCTGATTTCTGAGTCATCATCAATAATGAGAATGTGTTCTGCATAATTCATAACAATCATTATATCGATGATTGTTGGCTCGTTGTGTAACAAAATGTAACAGAGCTTTCTCCTTAAATATCCAGGTGGTTGTCCGAGAATAGAAGCCGTAGCGAGGGGAAGCTGGTTTGAGACAGATGATTTTGTCATCATTTGAGGCGAAAAGTTCCACTATTTAAGGAAAAGGTCACCTAGGGAACCTCTGAATAAGTCATGTGTAAATGCCTAACGCCCATAGCGCCCAATATCTTCGTTGAAAACCTTGCTAATAGCCTGCTATTGGCTGCGATCTT
>DUYW01000139.1 GCA_013349825.1 Gammaproteobacteria bacterium
ACCATTAGTTCTGCAGAGTATTGTCAGCGTAACACTTGCATAATTAACTAGATGAAATCGATACAGCTAATACTGATTCTTTTTTCTTTGCCCTGTGGGGTAGCGGCTTCAACCTCTCTAGACGCTTTTTATGAAGTGATTATTGAGAGCAAACTTATTCCTCAAGAGATCAAGGATGTCTTGCCTGATAAGCTACCATCGAGCGTACAGAGCTATGATCTTTCCTCATCTGACGAGGGAGAGGTTGTCTTTATGGTACTTCAATTTATGATTGATCAGTCGAAGATTCATGGACACGGCAAAACTGAATTTTTGAAAAAAATAGAAGAGAAGTTTAAGAGCAAAATAGGGCGTTTGATCCCGACGATCTCGCTGTCTGCGGATGCTACATATGCTGAGTTCTACAATTTTAAGACTGGCTATTTGGTGTCCAGTTACTACTTCATTAAAAGTAAAAGATAGGCTGATTGCACAAATTTAGGGCCTGTTTGAGGATGCGATTTGGAGAGGCTGATTATGAATGCAAAGGATTTAAACAATGAAGGAACTAGGCTAAGACGAAATAATCAAGTGGCCGGATTGAGCGGAATATCCAATTGGGGGAGTAGAACAAAGATAGGGTCAGGTCTAGATAAGTGGTCTTATATTTACCACGAATCTAGACCTGACCCTCAATCTTTCTGTCTTATATTTACCACGAATCTAGACCTGACCCTCAATCTTTCCAACAAACAGACGCTGACTGAGGCCGTTGAAGCTGTGGGTCAGCAACAGAATTTTCAATGAGGGTTGAGCGGGACTCATGCTGTTCAGTCTCTCATAGATTTATTGCGGTAAAAATCCCCTCCCCCAGGCAGGGGGAGGGATAGGTCAATAGTAGGTCGGTGGTATGGTTTCTATGCAGGCAAATTAGATGAGTAGCGATACGAGGGATAGCATAGAACAGTATGGGAAATATTGCAGAGCTGATTGTTTTTATCGGCCATCTTGTTGCTATATCTATCAGTAACCATGTCTTCCATGGGGCGGTTTGCTCCATTTTTGAAAGATGATAAGCTGGATGATGAAGATGTGGAGTTTGTCATGCTGTGCGAAGATGGGGGGTGACTGTGAAGAGGTTATGGAGAAGGTGAACAGCGGCAAGATCAAGATCATCCCGAGGTAGAGCGTAGTAGCGAGTATGAGTGCTATTATGCAAAAGATACGAGGGCATGTGTTCGGTATGTTGAACAGCTAATCATCAACCTAAGGGCCGCTAGTGGACATCAAAAAGATTCAGCAACAGCTTGGCCAGTTCGCAGATGAGCGAAACTGGGATCAATTCCATAATCCTAAAAATCTAGCCATGGCACTCTCAGTAGAGGCTTCCGAGCTTGTAGAGATATTCCAATGGCTAACACCAGAGCAGTCAGCCGCAATCATGCACAGTGGAGAGAACGAGCATGTGAAAGAGGAGATGGCAGACATCATGATCTACCTACTGCGCCTTGCAGATAAATTAGACATGGATCTGGATCAGGCTGTAACCGATAAGCTCATCAAGAATGCAGAGAAGCATCCGGCAAAAGGGTGATTGTTACATTTTGTTACGCGGCACTATATCGCGTTAATAGTTGATAGTATTTACGCTCGTTGGGCGATGCCCTATTACCGTATTGTTTCAGGTTCTTCACTGTATAATTCCTCATCAACAATGAACATGACAGACCGACAAACATACCTTGGTGATTTAGCCTCAGCACGCGCTTTGTTGATGGGGGAGAGTCGATCAATTGTGGAAATATTGTTGCGTCACCCCACGGATGATGAGTGGAAGAGAGTAGTAACAAGTGAAAACATCTTGCAACAGAAGTCACCAGTGACTGCTGTTCGGATTGCAAACCTCCTCAGGAAGAGACTGGAACCACTGGGAGAGCAGTTTCTGAAAGCTGTTGAGAGTGCTGATGATCAACTACTGCGCCAGTTACTCATGGTTGCTGTAATGCTGCGCTCTCCCGTAGTTGAAGATTTTATGAGAACAGTTTTGTTGGATGCGGTTCGGCGCTACCAGACCTCTATCAGTAAGGCAGACTGGGCTCAGTTCTACCAAGATCGCGCAAAGACAATCCCAGTCCTCGCTGAACTAAGCGATAAAACAGTCAATCTTGCAGGTAGAAATTTAATGACGATCTTGGCGGATGGGGGGTACCTCGATTCTGGCCTGAAAAAAAACATCCAGACGGTCTACCTACTTCCGGCAACCAAACGCTGGCTAATTGAGCTGGGCAAAGAGCAGTGGATGAATACCATGGAGTGCAAAGTGTGAGCAGGTCTCAATACAACCTCCAGCAACGCCTGGTGCAAGTTCAGCCTGCGATTGAGAGCGAGCGCTTTCTGCATAGTGAGCGCCTTGGAGGAGAGTTGGCATTCTGGGTTTTTGACTACCCCCCAGAATACGAGATTGAAGTGCGAACTTACCTCAACGACCTTACGCTGCGACTACAACGAAAACGCTACCAATTTATCCACCTCAACCTGTTCGAGGTGTTGATTGAAATGATAGAAGAGCGTGGGCTACTAGACAGGTCTTATAAGTTAGAGAAGCAGAAGGGTACTGCAGCGCTCAAGAAGGCGTTGAAGGCTCCATTAGATCAAGAGAGGGTTGCTGAGTTTATCAGTAATAAAGTGCAAGCAGATCAGCAGCAGTTCGTGTTGATGAGTGGTTTGGGCAGTGCCTGGCCTCTTGTGCGTGGACACGCTATCCTCAATGCGCTCCACTCCAGGTTAGGAGGCACTCCATTGGTTCTTTTCTTTCCAGGGAGTTATTCGGGTACTGAATTGAAAACATTTGGAATGATTGAGTCAAGTAACTACTACCGTGCCTTTGACCTGGTTCCTGATGAGGAGAAGGAAAAATGATTGTAGAAGAGCTATTCGAGAAACCGTTGGTCCGTGACATTAACGGAGTCGTCAAAGCAGAGCAGCTTGACCAGTCAGTGATCTATACAGAGCTGGATGAGTATGTGGTCACCAAGGAGCTGGATAAGCACCTCCGAAACTTCCTTGAGACCTATGTGGCTGCGATCAATAATCCTAAAGACCCATCTATTGCGGGCAAGGTAGGAGTCTGGGTGTCAGGGTTCTTTGGCTCTGGTAAATCGCACTTCATCAAAATTCTCTCCTACCTTTTAGAGAACCTTGAAGTCTCTGTCGATGGCGTATCGAAAAAGGCCTATAACTTCTTTGAAGAGAAAGTGACAGACAAGCTGCTCCTTAGTGATATCCACGTAGCCTCGAATCAAAGCGCGGACGTGATGCTCTTCAATATTGACTCAAGGGCCAATACGGATGATAAGGAAGATGCGATTCTTAAAGTCTTTATCAAAGTGTTCAATGAGCGCCTTGGGTACTGCGCAGATCATGCGCATATTGCCCACATGGAGCGGACGCTAGATGAGAAGGGCCACTATGAGCGGTTTAAAGAGGTTTTTCTGAAAGAGTACGGCTCTAACTGGGAGCAGGAGCGTGATGCCTGGGAGTTTTGTCAGGATGAAATCGTTAAGGCATTTTCAACTGCGACAGGTCAGAGCGAAGAGTCCAGCAGGCAAACCGTTGAGAACTTAGAGGGTAACTTCCAACTCAATATCAAAAATTTCTCCAGCTGGGTTAATGAGTACATCCAACAGAAAGGGAGCCACAACGTCATCTTCTTGGTGGATGAGGTGGGTCAGTTCATTGGAAAAAATACCCAGATGATGCTGAAGCTGCAAACCATTACAGAAGAGCTTGGTACAGCCTGCAGTGGTAGGGCTTGGGTGGTCGTCACCTCGCAAGCAGATATTGATGCGGTACTGGGAGGAATGAAATCAGCAGGAGACTCCAATGATTTCTCCAAGATTCAAGGCCGTTTCTACACCCGCATTTCACTCTCTAGTTCAAACACCAGTGAGGTAATTCAGAAACGACTGCTTGATAAGACCGAGCCTGCCAGAGAACGTCTCAATACATTTTATGCAGACAAAGGTGACATCCTTCGTAACCAGCTCAGTTTTGATAAAACCACTACAGCAGAGCTGGAGAACTACGAAGACAGCATCTCCTTTGTCGACAACTACCCCTTTGTCCCTTACCACTATCCACTGCTACAAAAGGTCTTTGAATCCATCCGTACCAAAGGGGCAACCGGCAAGCATTTGGCGATGGGTGAGCGTTCCCTGCTGGATGCGTTCCAGAGTGCGGCTAAACAGATCAAGGCGCAGCAGGTGGGTGTATTAGTACCCATGCACTGCTTCTATCAACCCATCGAGGGGTTCCTAGAGCCTGCCGTCAAACGCACGATCGACAATGCGTGTGATCTCAAAAAGTTGACCGAGTTCGATACCAATATTCTAAAAACACTCTTCCTCATCCGCTATGTTGATGTCCTCAAAAGCACGATCGACAATCTGGTTACCCTTGCTGTTGATCAGATCGACAGCGACAAGATCGCACTGAAAAAAGAGATCGACCAGAGCCTTATCAAGTTGGAGCAAGAGATGCTGATTGCCCGTAATGGGGATGAGTACATCTTCCTTACCAATGAAGAGAAAGAGATTGAGAATGAGATTCGCAATATTGAGATTGAGGGGTCAGAGCAGACCAAAGAGCTCTCCAATATCATCTTTGATGACATCTTGGTAAGAAACAACAAGTACCGCTACCCAGAAAACCAGCAAGACTTCAAAGTAAGCCGTTTCTGTAATGGCCACCCTAGAGATGGCTCTGTATTGGAAGATCTGGTGGTCAAAGTGATCTCTCCCATTGATATCAACTATGCAGAGTACAGTGATACAAAATGTAAAGAGATGAGCAGGGAAGGCGATGGAGCGGTTGTCATCAAATTGGCCGACGAACCCAAGCTATGGGACGAGTTGGCCACCTATGTAAAGACAGCGCGTTTTTTAAATCTCAATAGTGGTCAACGCCCTGAACAGGAGAGTCTGCTAAGAGAGAAGGCCAACGAGAATGCAGAGCGTAAGAAGCGGCTTCGTCATGGTTTTGATGAGCTCTTTCAAGAGGCCAATTTCTCTGTTATCGGGGA
>DUYW01000181.1 GCA_013349825.1 Gammaproteobacteria bacterium
ATGGAGGGAGTGGACTGGGGATGCATCTGGTCTACAATCTGGTGACACAACGTTTGGGGGGGGGGATTGAGTGCCAGAGCGAGCCGGGTGAAGGAATGAGCTTTGTCATCAAACTTCCTGTTAAAGTGAACTCTTCTGAGTAGCTCCTTATGTTGGCACAAGTATTGCATTTTTCTTATCTGTAAATTGAGTGAGTCAAAATTTTGGAGATAAAGAGCAATGATGAGTCAACTAAGAGAAGATCTGCTGGACGCTATTGGTACTACCTATCAGCAACTGACTGCAGCAGTAAAGACGGGAGAGGCGCAGCGTGCACAGCGTGCATTGGGGCGCTTGAAAAAACTGAAAGAGCGTCTGGTGGCAGCACGTGAGCATGAGCAGCATCGATATCTTCATGTGAAAGAGAGTGAGCAGAGCTGTCTGCTGAGTCGTGATGAAGATGGGGTCTCTGTCGTTGCTCAGGTGTGGAAGGGTTATAAAGAGTGTGAAGTGACCCGTTTCCGTTCAATGGAGGTGGCTCAACGGACCTTGAGTCACTCTGGTTACGTTGCGCTGGCGGCGGTTTAAGAGATAAGCTGATTGATGGTTGGTGGGTATCTTGTGTGGCGGTGCATCACCAGTAGATCACCAGAACAGACTCTCCTCTTGTCGTAGTTGGTTGATGGTTCTACCACTGGATGACTCGATAGAAGGGCGTGGCTCATTTCCTTTACGGAAACTCAGTAATCGTTTACGTTTCTGTTTTTGAGGTGGAACCGTGCCTGTTAAGGGGTCGACCCATCGACGGCTCATTCCCTTTGGGCGTTGTGTCTGTTTGATGGGAAGTTCTTGTAAGGCATCTCTCATGAAACGTATCCACATCGGAAGTGCAGTGTGTCCCCCCGATTCATTTTTACCTAGCGGGTGAGGTTGATCAAAACCAATCCAGCTAACGGCAACAAGATCCTGATGGTATCCGGCAAACCAGGTATCGACAGCGTGGTTCGAAGTGCCGGTTTTTCCGCCAATATCTTTTCGTTTAAGTTTTTGAGCCTCTTGCGCAGTTCCTCGCTGTATCACTTTTTTCATCATCTCATCCATCAGGTAGTGAACCTGTGGAGAAAATACCCGTGGACGTCTCTTGGTCTTGCAAAGCTTGCATTGTTGAATAGATGCTCCTCGAATAGAGTGAATGAGGTAGGGGGTAACTAAATAACCACCATTGGCAAATGGAGTGTAGGCCTTGGCCACTTCAAGAGGTGATGCGGGTAGACTGCCAACCGCTAAGGTGAGATCCCTGTGTTGTTGAATACGTTTCTTGGGTAGACCAAGCCGATTCAAGTGGCGAAGCACCGGTTTAAAGCCAGTTTCAAGCAGAAGCCGAATCGATGCCAGGTTTCTGGAGTAGATTAGCCCATCTTCCAGTAGTGTTGGCCCATGAAAACGGTGGCTGGAGTTGGCAGGTTTCCAGGGAGGGAAATCGAGAGAACCTTTAAAAACCAGAGGGGCATCATTGATCAAAGTGGCAACGCTCTTCCCTTGCTGCAGCGCACTGGTATAGTTCAGTGGTTTGATCGTCGAACCCATCTGCCGCATTGATTGGGTTACCCGGTTAAAGGGGGTTTTACTGAAAGAAGTGCCTCCACTCAGTGCAGTGATTGCTCCACTATCTGGTTTCACTGAAACGATAGCCCCTTGCACTCCCTCCTTAGGGAGAGAACGCTCTTTGTTGCTTATTAAGTCCTCTTTTTGGCGTTTATGCAGGCGTTTATTAACCTCTTTGACGGTTTTGAGGAGTGCTTGGCGGGCACTTTTTTGATGTTTAGGCAGAATCGTTGTTTTGACGGTAATGCCAGACGTATAGGCAGCTTCACCAAGTGCACCTACCAGTTCAGCCCGCACCATTTCGGCTGCGTAAGGTGCCTGGGTTTCTATGGGGGGTAGGTGAATTTTTGCACTAAGGGGGCTTTTTATAGCATTTTGACGAGACTGTTCAGTGATATAGCCCAGTTGAGCCATTCTCTTGAGTACATAGTCCCGTCGCTCTTTCGCGCGTTGAGGATTGCGGATGGGGTTGATCGTAGAGGGGGCCTTGGGGAGTGCTGCGATCATGGCGATCTGGGCCAGGGTAGCCTTGTCCGGAGAGACTCCATAGTAGGTTTGGAAAGCAGCCGCGATACCGTAAGCACGATGACCTAAAAATACCTTATTGAGGTAGAGCGTGAGAATCTCCTCCTTACTATAGGTCTCCTCAATACGCAGTGCCAGAAATAGCTCTTTGATTTTTCGTAACCAGCTCTTCTCCCGAGTGAGAAAAAAATTTCGTGCCATCTGCATGGTGATGGTGCTTCCCCCCTGGCGTTTTTCACCACTGCTGATATATTGCAGTGCAGCACGTATAATTCCGTTGGCATCAATTCCGGGGTGTTCAAAATAGCGTTCATCTTCAGCGGACACAATGGCCTGAATCATTGCTTCAGGAATCTCTTCGTAGTGAAGGGGCTTACGCCTTTTTTCGCCAAACTCCGCAATCAGTGAACCATCCCGGGCCAATACCCGTAGCGGGGTCTGCATCTGAATATCCTCAATTTCACTCTGACTCGGAAGAGTCGGGAGGATCTCATCTTCGATATAGTGCCAAACCAGTATCCCGAAAATGATCGATACGATTGAGAAGGCTAGCAGTAAAAGTCGCATCTACGACTCTTGATCAGTGCTCTGTTTTTTTCGTTCACGCAACTGTTTAGTCTGCTCCTGAAGTACTTTGCGAACGACGCGATCCTGATCATCTTCATGCATATGGGTGAATTCGATGGCAGCTTGCCAGGGGCCGTTTGGGTCCTCTTTTGTAGGGAAAGCTTTGACGGAGCGAGCTACTGTGCGTATGGCAACATGTTCAGGAATAAATGTAATGGTCAAATCTAACAGTGACCCAGCGGTAAGTTCATGTTGGCTGTAGATCAGAGCACCACCACCACTGAGATTGATCGGCATCATCTGTGTGGTAGGTTCGTCAGGGTTAGCAGAGTGGCTGTGTTGGATCTGAAGCTCATTGAGAAGTAAATTCAGCTTCTGATTGATAAGATCAAACAGGTGACCGGTCTGTAAATCCCTGGTGGTAGCCAAATTGATGCTATCCTGGATCTGTTTGTTCAGTTTGCTTAGTTCAGTATCAGCCTGGCTCTGGGCAGGGTGGTTAGCCTGAATGGCTGCTGCCAGTTCATGAGCCTCCTCTTCTTGAATGACATGAGTTCGCACCAAGGCATCAAGGTCTATCCGAAAATGTCTGCGTTCTTGTGACATGGCGCTTTGTTATCCTTATTTGTCGGGCTATTTTCGTAAAATGATCTCAACCCTTCGGTTTGTCGATCGCCCCATAGGGTCACGATTGTCATCGATGGGGTCGATATCCGCATGGCCTTCGGCCTGTATACGTGTGCTTAGTTCGGGTTGGTACTCCAGCATCTGGTGGAGAACAGCAGTAGCCCGGCGGCTGGAGAGTTCCCAGTTTGAGCCAAAGTCATCGTTGGAGATGGGGATGTTGTCTGTGTGACCTACAATGATGATGCGACCATTCATCTCCATCAGCGCTTTGGCAACTTTTTTCAATGTTGGGCGGATGCTACGGTTGAGGTTGGCTTTACCAGTCTTGAATGCAGCCTTGTCTTTCAGGCGGATCATGACCATCTCATCGGTTCCTTTGACCTCGGCACTACGGATAAAGGTTTCCAGCTTGAGTGCTTTTTTCAGCTGTTTTTTGTCTTTCTTGATCTCTTTCTGGAGTTCCTTCTGTCGCTCCTTCTTACGCTTGTCTTTATCGCTCTCACCATCGGAACCCTGCTGTTTGGCAAGAATTTTTTTACGACTGTCGGTAGTCTCCTGCTTTACAGAATCTTTTAGTGTCTTTTTAGTGACGTTGGGAGAGAATTTATCGGTAATGATGGAGGTGCCCATTGGAGTGTTGGAGGCAGGAACCTCGTTTTGCACACCAAAGGCCTTATCCATTCCTGATACGACCTTCTTCATCTTCTGAGCATCGATGGTGGCAAAAGAGAGCAGGAGTACAAAGAAACAGAGTAGCAGGGACATCAAATCCCCGAAGGTGGCTAACCAGGCGGGTAGGCCGGGGGGGCACTTCTTCTCTGGTTCGGCAATAGCCACTGACTACTGCTCCTCGTGCTCGGCGCGTTTGGCTGAAGGGATATAGTTGAGTAGTGATGATTGAATGATGCGTGGATTGATTCCCTCCTGAATACTGGAGATCCCTTCGATAATCAGAGCCTTTTGAAGGCGCTCCTGATCGGTACGTAGTTCGAGTTTTTTAGCAATCGGGATTGCGATCAAGTTGGCAACCAATGCACCGTAGAGGGTAGTTAGCAGGGCAACTGCCATAGCGGGTCCAATGGCTGCAGGATCACTCATGTTGGCCAGCATCTGCACCAGACCAATCAGAGTCCCTACCATCCCCATTGCCGGAGCAAGGTCTCCCCAGGACATAAAGAGCTTTTGTGCAATCTCATGTCGACCTAATGTCAGGGTCATATCTGAGCTGAGTTGAGTGGTGACAATATGGGCGTCCTGCCCATCAATTCCCATCTGTAGTCCTTTACGCAAGAATTCACTCTCAATGCTCTCCATCATCCCCTCAAGAGCCAGTAGCCCCTCTTTTCGAACAACCTGGCCGCACTCCACGATCTGGTTGATCAGGTCGAGAGTTTGAGTCTCTTTATAGAGAAATGCCTTTGCCGCGCTACCCCATGCCCCTAGAAATTGGGCCAGAGTAAACTGCATCATTACCGCGGCCAGAGAGCCTCCGATGACGATGACGAGAGAGGGGGCGTTGACAAACATACCCATCTCGCCTCCTAGCAAGATGGTGATCGCAACTAGAATCCAGGCGAGTAAGATACCTACGAGACTTGCTATATCCATGGTTTGTCGTTTTCTTTATTGATACGGTTGAAGGGGAGTAATGATCTTACTTATACTGTTATGTTCAAGGTTTTGACTATTATCGGCAACTACGCGGTTAAATCCAACCATTTT
>DUYW01000102.1 GCA_013349825.1 Gammaproteobacteria bacterium
GATCGCAGCCAATAGCAGGCTATTAGCAAGGTTTTCAACGAAGATATTGGGCGCTATGGGCGTTAGGCATTTACACATGACTTATTCAGGGGTTCCTTAGCTGTGATCTTTCAAGGTGAGACGTAATACGTCGAGAGCCACGGGGGTCGCTTTGATCTTAGGCGCTATGAGCATGATTCATTTTTCCCGGACTTATTCAGAGGTTCCTTAGGTGATTCGGCCTCTCATCTTAACGGCCTCTGCAACCCGTTTAATGGATAGCATAAAGGCAGAGGTGCGGTAGGAGAGCTCTTTTTTAGTGTGAGCCAGTGCTGCCATCTCATAGAAACTGTCGATTAACTTCTTCTCCAATTTTTGCGCAATCTCATTGCTCTCCCAGTAGTGACGCTGAAGGTTTTGCACCCACTCATAGTAAGAGACGATAACACCTCCCGCATTGGCAAGAATGTCAGGGATTACCGGAATATTTTTGCCCCAGAGTACTTCGTCAGCGGTGGGTGTAGTTGGACCATTCGCCCCTTCAATGACCACTTTGCAGCGTAAACATTCAGCATTCAGCTTATGAATGACGCCTCCCAGCGCAGCAGGGATCAGAAAGTCACACTCCAGACAGAGTAGTTCGTCCGCTTCAATCGGCTCTGCCAGAGAGGAGAGATGAATAGAGTCATGTTCATCACGGAACTTGATCAGTGCCGGGATATCGATACCCTCCCCATTATAGAGAGCCCCCTGAGCATTGCTGACGCCGATAATCTTGCAGCCATAACTGTGTAATGTCTTGGCGGCCCAGCTTCCAACATTGCCAAAGCCCTGAATGACAACGGATGCACCCTCTAGCGGTATATTACGGTGTTTGGCGGTCTCTCGGAGAATGATGGAGACACCCACTCCGGTAGCCGCCTCACGCCCCTGTGAGCCTCCCAGGCTGATCGGCTTGCCGGTCACGATGCCGGGACTATAGCCCTGTGTCTGACTGTATTCATCCATAATCCAGGCCATTATTTGGGCATTAGTATTGACATCAGGGGCTGGTATGTCGGTTTGCACGCCGATGACCGGATAGATTGCCCGTACAAAAGTGCGGGTTAGCTGTTCAAGTTCGCGGGCACTTAAGGATGCCGGGTCTACCTGGATGCCGCCTTTGGCACCGCCAAAAGGGATGTCAACCAGTGCAGTTTTAAAGGTCATCAAGGCGGAGAGTGCGCGAACTTCATCAATATCCACTTGTGGATGGTAGCGAAGTCCTCCTTTAAAAGGGCCTCTGGCATCATTGTGTTGGATGCGGTAACCACGCAGTACTTTGAGTGAGCCGTCATCCCGAATCAGTGGCAGTTCAACAGCCAGTTCCCGGTCAGGATATTTAAGCAGAGCTGCCAGATTTTCATCAAGTCCGAGTTCATGGCTGGCACGATCGAACTGATCACAATAGGATTTAAAGTTATTAATTTCCATCAGTACGACCTATGGGTAGTTTGACTGATCTGCAGAATACCATGTTTTAAAGTGAATCGTAATTTCAGCAGGGTAAAGTGTAGCTGAAGCGTCTGTAGTTTTTTTGTGGGAAGTGCTTACGTGATTGTGGATGGGTTACAAATCAATTAACTGCTAATTACTTAGAGGTACCCTGAAGCTGTTTAGGGCGGAACAACATGCAAGGTCTGCCATCTGCGTGGAGTACTTCAATAGCGGGAACCTGTGTGCTCTTGATTCCGTACGCATGACAACCTCTTGGGAACTTGGGGTCCCAAGTGATAAAGAAGTGTTTGCAACGGAAGCAGTCGGGCTGCTTGGGTTTCATAAAATTCCTTATGATATTTGTTGATTTGAAGATTATTGTTTGCAACTATCCATAACAATACTGCCAGCAGAATCATTGTTTGGTTTATGTTGAGGAAAAAAGGGTCCTAAGGGAGAGGTTTTTCAAATTACTTGAGTCTGATTGTGTTGAGTTGAGCCAATGCTCTGCTATTCTACTGAACTTAAGTCTCATTCGGTATAGTCTGTGAGCTGTTGTATAGGTCAAATCGTTTTTTCTGGGAAAATATGAGGGGAGTGCTGTAATGAATAGATGGGGAAAAGCAGGTTCAAAGTTGGGCATATTGTTGCTACTGTCAGTAAGTTGTGTAGTGGTTGCTGAAGAACGGGTTGGAATTACAAAAGATCTACAGAGTATTCGTGTACAGCATGGGAAAGAGTGGGTCGAAGTTCTACGTAATCAGGATGAGACACACCAGATTGATGAAAACTTTGCAAAGACCTCCAGACCCTGTCCCCCATTTTGTATACAGCCGATGGCTGTAGCGCCAGGTGTTGAAAGTGTTGGTGAGCTTGAGCTGTTACAGTTTATGGAGCAGAAGCTCCCCGCAGGTGCAGGGGTATTGGTTGATGCGAGGACACCGGATTGGCACAGCAAGGGGACTATTCCGGGTTCGGTAAATGTTCCCTATACCGACCTGGATGTTGAGTTGGGAGCAGATCAATTCTCTATTGAGTTTTCACTGCAGCAATTTGGAGTACTACCTAGAGGGGAGTACTGGGATTTTATACAGGCAAAAGAGCTGCTGATCTGGTGCAATGGCCCGTGGTGTGGTCAGTCACCGACAGCTATTCGCGCGTTATTAGTGTTGGGGTATCCTGCGGATAAGATTAAATACTATCGGGGGGGGATGCAGATGTGGCAGTTAATGGGGCTTCCTGTAGTACTGCCTGCCAAGCGATCATGACGCTTAGAGGTAAACTGCTGGCAGGTTTCAGCATGATGCTGTTGCTGTTGCTGGTGCAGGGGATATTCTCAGGGTTGCTGTTTAGGGAAAGTCGTGACCTGGGGGACTCGGTTGCTCAGAAGGAGTTACCCCTGGTGTTGGAGGTGTTGGAACTCAGAGAGCTGCTGTACCAGACCGAAGGAGCCTTGAATGGCTGGGTTCTTTCTGAAGAGGTTATTTATAAACAGCAGTACGATACTCTATGGTTAAAGATTTTAGAGAAAATCAGGTTGCTGGAAGTGGCAGATCTGGATCTGAAGGTTTTGATCTTGCAGCGTCTGCAAAAACAGGCGCTAGAGCTGGCTCACAGTCTGGAAGGGCAGCCGGCAAAACAGATGCTGAAACAGCAATTGAAGCCGGGGTTTGAGGTGATGATGGATGCGGCACGTCGCCTGCTCTTTTATGAGCGCCGCAGAGCACAAGGTGATGAGGAGATTGAGAGAGTCAAGCAGAGTAAGTTTTTGATGTATCTGTTGTCGACTTTTCAACGCTCACTCTCTGAGTCGATGGCAGTTCTTAATACGGTGCTGGTGAGTGGTGAGACGGAAGGTGAAGGTCGATTTATCCGGCATTGGCAAGAAAATGAAGGGGCCTGGATATCACTGAATCGTGCAGAGCTTACCTCCATGCAACAACAAGAGATGGATCGGGTTCGTGCGGTAAGAGAGCAGTTTAAAAAAGATGCATTGTGGATGATTCAATTACGTATGGATCTGCGCTGGAATCTGGCAACCTGGAAGGTGAGTCAAGAGGTGACACCGGTATTTAACCAAGTGATCAAACAGGTCGATCAGTTGGTGGATGAACGGACAGCGAGAATGGACAGTGGGTTCATCAACCATGCTGAAATGATGGAAAAAGGGGGGCAAATTGTCTGGCTCTTTCTGGTCGTCGCACTACTGACTGTCGTGATCACTGCGCGCGCACTCATCAACCGAATTCACCGTCCGATACAGCGTGTACAGCAAGTCTTTAAGGAGATTATGGATAAAAACTACCATACGCCGATTCAGGTCGAGAGTAATGATGAGATGGGTGTGCTGTTGACATCGTTAAAAGAGATGAGACGTCAGCTCATGGATGCTGAAATTGCAGAGCAGGCTGCTCAAAGTGTCTTGTTAAATCAGAAGTTTGCACTGGACCAATCTGCTGTTGTCAGTGCAACCGATTTGGATGGAGTGATCAACTATGTAAATCAGGGCATGTTGGACTTGATGGGATACAGTAAAGAGGAGATGGTGGGGAGTAGTCACAGCATCTTAAAGTCAGGGGTGCATGATGACACCTTCTACCGTGAAATGTGGGAGACTATTGCATCAGGTTTGGTTTGGAAAGGTGAGGTTTGTGACCGCGCACGTGATGGCCGTATGATCTGGACGGATACAACGGTAGTCCCCTTTTTGGGTGAAGAGATGATGCCTGTTCAGTATATGGCGATTCGACATGACATTACCCTGATTAAGGAGTCTGAGCAGCGTATTCGAGAGGAGCAGGAGAGAACCATCGAAGCGAATCAGGAGTTGCAGCACTCAATGCAGCAGCTAAAGGAGGCGCAGCAGAAGTTGGTGGAGTCTGAGAAAATGGCATCTTTGGGAGGGCTTGTGGCAGGTATTGCCCATGAAGTGAATACCCCCTTGGGAATTAGTGTCACAGCGGCCTCTTATTTGAAAGATAAGACCAACCACCTCTCGGGTCAATATCAGAAACAGCAGATGAAACGCTCTGACTTGATGCAATACCTGCAAAGTGCAGAAGAGTCTACGTCGATTGTCCTCGAAAACCTGACGCGGGCAAGTGATCTGGTCAAGAGCTTCAAGCAGGTGGCGGTTGACCAGAGTAGTGACGAACGCAGACTTTTTTATGTAATCTCTTACCTGCATGATATTTTAAGAAGTCTGCATCCTCAGCTGAAAAAACTGCCGCATCAGACCGTGATTGAAGGAGATGAGTCGATCGAGGTAATGAATGACCCAGGGGCCTTTGCTCAAGTGGTGACCAATCTGGTGATGAACTCAATTATTCATGGGTTTGAGGATTCAACACCAGGGGTGATCAGGATTGTAGTGAGTGAAGAGGGCGAGTCCGTGGTTATTGTCTATCAGGATAATGGCCAGGGGGCTTCACCTGAGGTGGTTGGCAAAATATTTGAGCCTTTCTTTACCACACGACGGGGGGATGGAGGGAGTGGACTGGGGATGCATCTGGTCTACAATCTGGTGACACAACGTTTGGGGGGGGGGATTGAG
>DUYW01000161.1 GCA_013349825.1 Gammaproteobacteria bacterium
AAACCTTGCTAATAGCCTGCTATTGGCTGCGATCTTCGCCTTGATCTTGGACACTATGGACGTAATTCAAATTACCCAGACTTGTTCAGAGGTTCCTTAAATTATCATGTCACATTTCACAGTAAATTCTACCATCTTCATCCACTACTGTTCTTCTCTTGTGCATCCCGGCACTCTAACAAGCAAAGAGAGTCTTTTCTGAATATAGAACCCTATTAAGAGATGCCGCATACAACGCCATGTTGCTTGACACCGAACGATAGAGCTACCATTATCCATAGAAGATGAAGACTTTATTACCCGCCTTGGCTTTCCCCCTGTTGCTATCATCGATGGCAGTAGTCGCAGAGAATACTGCACCTCTCAACTGGACATCCACCAGCGGTGAGATGACACAGGCCTCATACAGCGCAGCGACAAGCAGCAACCGGGCACTCATAAAAAATTCCGTAAAGAGTTACATCACCTCTTCCGGGGTTTCTGAAGAGGCCTTAGCAGTCGCTGGCTCTGCCGCTCTACTGGTCACTGAGGGTACAATTACCTTTTATGATCGCCAGGGTCTCTCTATGAACATGAATGACATCGCCGATGATCACCAGGGTCTGTCGATTAACTACTCTGTTGAGTGGTAACTGAGCGGAGTGGTAACTAGGTGCCTGTCCGAGAATAGAGAATCTACTGCGGAAAAGCACCTAGGCTACTTCAGCCTCTCAACCACCTGATCTTTCAATGACTGCAGCTTATACTCTAGGCCAGAGCCTGCAAGCACAATCACACCACTAACGGTCGCACTTAGCGTATCACTGCCCGCTGGTGCTGTGATACCTTGAGCGGACTCCATTGCAAAGGCTCCTCGCGCCATTGGCATAACCGGTTTAACCTGATCGCCATGAATCGTAACGGTTTGCAGCTCCCATCCATCTATTTTTCCACCCGCAGCCACTGCATAGAGCGCCGCCTGCTCTCTAAAACGGGAT
The DNA here is from genome assembly GCA_013349825.1 of Gammaproteobacteria bacterium. Lineage (GTDB taxonomy): Bacteria > Pseudomonadota > Gammaproteobacteria > Thiopontia. The sequence continues at coordinate 978 of DUYW01000161.1, forward strand.
ACTGCCTTTATCTTAAGTTGACCCTCTATCTCTCTTTTTCGCAGGGGTGAGATTGTGTAATTGAGACTCTGTACTGCACCACCGATACGCTGGATCTCTCCAAGCTGCTGGAGTAACGGCTCAAACTTCTGACTCTTGAGGATAAGCGTTTGACGCGCTGTCCACTCTGTTTGTCTATTACCTTGCTTGCCACGCTGGCGGCTCCAGGTCTGGTAGCCGCCTGAAGAGACCGTTACGCCATTGCTGTTTTGAATGCTCTCGATAACCTGTAAAGCAACTCTGTTCACCCGCTCTGAAGCCTTCATTGCATCTGCTGCAGTGAACTGTACATTGACCGTCACGACCAGAAGGTCACTCTCAACAACAGCGGTCTCTGTGACCTGATATTGAACTGTTGGTGCATCATGCGCCTCTACGACTGCCGAAAACAGCACTGCAACCAACAACAAGGCCCGGATACTATATTTCACCATCTCAATACACCCCTTCATCCTGTTTTTCAGTAATGATATCGGATCTGGGAACCTGTCCGAGAACTCTCAGACATCAATCCTGTGATCCCGAGCAAGCCAGCCACGACTCTTCTTCAAATCCAGCCACAACCCCCCCATCAGTGTACCCAGTCAATGTGCTGTCTTATCCACTACAGGCGCCTCTGGCTCCGTCTTTTTCAACACACCCTGCTCAACCATCTTGTTAACCATTTTGGTTAGCTGATCATAGGTTCTCAACATCCCCTGTACGGAACTCGATACCGTTGCCACAGGAGAGACCTTAAATTTCCCCTCCTCCTCTGTTGGACTCATCGTTACCAGATCATACCGAACCACTCCATCTACCATAGTGATATTGGCGATTCCATCTGCATAGATACTGCTACTCATGACTCTCTCCTGTTTAATAATGGTTAGCGGATAAAAGGGTTTGACTGCCGCTCCTCCCCGAAGCTCGACATCGCACCATGACCTGGTACGAATTGAATATCATCACCCAGAGGAAGCAATTTATTGATAATTGAGTCAATCAGCTTTGCATGATCCCCGCGTGGAAAATCAGAACGACCTATACTCCCTTTAAAAAGAACATCCCCGACAAAGGCCAGCCGCTCCTGCGCATGGATAAAAACCACATGCCCGGGGGTGTGTCCGGGACAGTGGTATACATCCAGCTTCTGCTCGCCAAACTCCACTATATTTCCCTGACTCAACCAACGGTCCGGGGTGACGCTGCGCCCCTCCAGATGATAGTTCGCACTCCATTCAGGGATGGACTCCAGCAGAAAGTTATCCTCCTGTTGAGGCCCCACGACCGGCACCCCCCAGTAGTCAGCCAGCTCTGCCGCTGACCCTGCGTGGTCAAAGTGTCCATGCGTAAGCAGTAATTTATCCAGCCCGACCTCTAGCTCTGTGACACGATCGATCAATTTTTGCGCATCTCCTCCGGGATCAACCAGAACGGCTTGACGGGTCTGCTCACAGGTCAATAGAGAGCAGTTTTGTTGCAGTGGCGTTACAGGAATAATTTCTAATTTCATCGACTTCAATTCAACCCCAACTCCACACGTCGATTGATGGCCCGCCCCCGTGCAGTTGCATTGTCGGTAAGCGGAAATTTTTCACCTCTGCCAATAACCTTCATTACCACCGTAACACCTGCGCGCCTGAAGTAGTTCATCACTGCGTTTGCACGGCTCTCTGACAGCGTCTGGTTGTACTCTTCTTCCCCTTCACTATCGGTGTGTCCAACAACCGTTATCGACCTGATGTCAGGACGTACTTTCAGGGCCTTGGCAACAGGGCTGAGGATCTGTTTTGCCTGTGCAGTCAGATCTGAACGATTGAACTCAAAATTGATATTTCGCAGCACGATTTCATCCAGACACCCATTTGCATTGACCTTGTCCCCAGGGTATGAGTTCAGGCAGTTGTCTTTATAGTCCGCAACACCATCGCCATCGGTATCAAGAGGGCAACCTGCAGCATCGACGAGCACCCCTTGTGGTGTATAGGGGCACTGGTCACGGGTATCACTCACACCATCCTGATCCGTATCAGCAGCCTGAGGGGTGCCACAGCCGCCTTTACTTCCACCAATTGCCTGCCAGCACTCTCCGTAACTATTCACCAGGGTCTCCCCGGATGTGCTTCTTGCAAACAGGTCAATTGCTGAGGCTTGGCCTGTCACTATCAAGAACAGAGCCAGCGAGGCACCGATGATGAGTTTATTAAGTTTATATTGATGGCTCATGGTCACGAAAATCACCTTTTAGTATTAGGTTTTTTGAAATTATTTGGAATCCTCAAAAGAGGCATCTTCAATAATCACTTCATATTTGTAGCCGAAGCCAAAATCCCGATTTGTAACCAGGTTGCCACTTGCCAACACAATGTCGCCCACTTTGATATTGGAATCCCCGGCAGTAAAGATGATATTGTTAGTACCTGCGGTACCCGTACCATCCTGTATATGGACCCAATCTTTTTTCATGATTCTCTTGGATACCTTGACCACCTGTCCACGCACTGTTACCGCTCTGTTATTAAGTTCATCCTTACGACTGAATAATTCAGCTACAGTATAACCATTTTCGGCTTTGCTGATCTTGGCGGCTGGAGCCATCGTTTTGGGCTCTTGCACCTTCGGGTGAGAAAAGGCAGACTGGGCATTAAGGGCCTCTCTATAGCCCTCGGTTATACGCCCAACAAACATCAAAGAGTCAAAGGTACGATTGAGACTCTTACTGGTAAAGTTCGGCATACTCATCTGCTCATCAAAGCTGATGATATCTCCGGTATCTACATTTGCAGTGGGACCGGCTATCCAGAACTCTTTTTCATTCTGCAAAACCTTTGCGTAGGTGTAGCCTCCTGAGACCATTGTCTCCATGACCGTACCGGTTTGATTCACTGCCCATGTCAGTGGTGATGTCAGTGGTAATGTGAACAGTATTGCAAAAGCTAGTGATCGTTTCAGGCTCATATGTTTCTCTATGTTGGTTGGAATATTCTATTGTAGCTTTAATGCCAATGAATTTGATACCCGTTATAAAGTGAGCTGACCCTCATGATTGAGGACTTGTTGAATGGATACTGGTAATGCGCTCTCCCCTCCAATGATCCACCTCAGCCAGATATGGGCATCAATCAGAATCATCGAAGTATGTCCCACTCTTCCGGGTCAACAGCCGGACTCATGATATCGCCAATGATCTCACCCTGCTCCATGCCAGACTCTACTCTCTTCGCCCAAGAGCGAGCATCGGTTTTGGTTCTGAAGGTCTTTATGGTTGTCTTGTGGCCTTTCTTGCGAATAACCACAGCAAACGCTGATTACACTTAACGGACTCTTGAAGGGGCATCCAACGATGGAATCCTCGGCTCACACCTGCCGCTAAGCGCGTATCAGATCAGACGGAAGATCAATTCACATTTCAGACTCTCGAAACTTAATGTTGAGTTGGTTTTTTTGTTTTTTTATAACTTCTAAGATCATCGATCGCAAAGATCTGTGACCTACCTACAGTATCAATAGCTTGTATCACCTTAGTTTTTACCAAACGACGGAAGGTTGACATGGAGATACCGAGATAAAGTGCCGCCTCATTAGAAGTGAATGCCGCCCCCTTCAATTCACCAAATACCTCTTCGTGCGTATATCGATCCTTCTCTTCTTCAAAGGCACGACTTGCAATTAGGGAGAAGAGTTTATTACGCTCGGAGACGGGCATTGATTTCACTTGATCAAAAACAACTTCAGCGGTTGGCCTGCTCATAGATTTTTCTCCTTCATGTATTTTTTTAACTCAACATAAAAATTCTCATGTGTACCCACTTTAAAGAAGTCGACTGAGAGTATCTCAACTTCTGTAGCAGATTCTCGATAAGCGATCAGATACTCCTGACGATTAAAGTTAAACTTATAGACTCTCACACCGGCGAGATCACCTCTCTTCAAATCTCCGATTTCAATATCATCACAGATTAGATTCACGCTATCCTCAATCTCAGCTTTGAGAGG